>CAZEDA010000178.1:0-7123 GCA_964510915.1 uncultured Rhodocyclaceae bacterium
CACGACAACACCGTGCCCATGTCGCGCGAACACCTGTACCGGAGCTAGACCATGGATGCCTGCGAAGTCCTCATCGTGGGTGGTGGCCCGGCGGGCTCCACTTGCGCCTGGAAGCTGAAGCGCGCGGGAGTCGACGTCGCCGTGCTGGACAAGAAGCCCTTCCCTCGCGACAAGGTGTGCGCTGGGTGGGTCACGCCGGCCGTGATGGACACCCTGCAGGTGGACCTCGACGAGTACCGCGCCGGAGGTCGGACGCTCCAGCCCATCACCGGTTTTCGCACGGGCGTAATCGGTGGCAACGAAGTCGAGACGTTCTTCCGCGAAACGGTGAGCTACGGCATCCGCCGACGCGAGTTCGACACGTACCTGCTGGAGCGCTCCGGGGCACGCCTGGTGGACCCGCAGCCCCTCAAGTCACTGGAACACGGAGCGAACGGCTGGCTGGCCAACGAAGCGCTCCAGGCCCGGATGGTCATCGGCGCGGGCGGGCACTTCTGCCCGGTCGCGCGGCGCCTTGGCGCGCAGCTGGGGCAAGCCGAGACCGTGGTGGCGGCGCAGGAGATCGAGTTCCCCATGACCGCCGAGCAGAAGCGCGAGACCAAGGCCGAGGGGGAGATCCCGGAGCTCTACTTCTGCGAGGACCTGAAGGGCTACGGCTGGGTGTTCCGCAAGGGGGACTACCTCAACGTGGGTCTGGGCCGCGAGGACAATCACCGGCTGGCCGAGCACGTGCAGGCGTTCGCCCAGTGGCTCAAGGCGAAGGGGCGGGTCCCGCAGGACATGCCCGAGAAGTTCGCGGGGCACGCCTACCTGCTCTACAACCACGCACCGCGCCCGTTCGTGGCGGATGCCGCCGTTCTCGTGGGAGACGCGGCGGGTCTCGCCTACCCGCAGAGCGGCGAAGGCATCCGCCCTGCCGTGGAGTCCGCGGTCCTCGCTGCGGACACGCTGATCGCCGCGGCGGGACAGTACGGCGCGGCTCAGCTGGAGCCGTACCGTCGCGAAATGGTCGCGCGCTTCGGCCCTCGCGAAAGTCTGTCAATGACCGACCGGCTGCCGGAAGGCCTCAAGCGCTTCCTCGCGACGCGCCTGCTCGGCAATCGCTGGTTCACCCGGAACGTGGTGATCCAGAACTGGTTCCTGCACGCGACCCAGCCCGTTCTCCAGGCGTGAGCGCACCGCCCCGGGGCGGCTATCCGTGCCCGCCGCCCGGGAGTATCCTCGCCCTCGGACAGGAGGCAGGGCGATGCGCAGATTCCAATTCAAGGTCAAGGCCCGCAACGGGACCGTGGTCGAAGCCGTCGTGATCCAGGGGCTGGACCGCGAGGATGCCGAGCGCAAGCTCTTTCAGATGTACGTGGGCTGCACGGTGCTCGAGTGCAGCGAATCCGCCGTCACGACCGCACGGGACGAGAATCTCGACGTCGCGGGCATCATCTCGCTGATTTCCAAGCAGGAATGACGAAGCGGGCGGGAGCCTACTGGTCCACGAAGCCCGTGGCGATGAGTTCGTCCAGCAGAGCGTCGTAGTCCTGCGCCCCCCGGCTGCCGGGCGCGTGCGTGAACACATCCAGATTGGCCGCCGGGCTTTCCGCCACGCTGACGGACTCGGAAATGCGCGTCTCGCACATATCCGG
The DNA here is from genome assembly GCA_964510915.1 of uncultured Rhodocyclaceae bacterium. GTDB lineage: Bacteria > Pseudomonadota > Gammaproteobacteria > Burkholderiales. The sequence continues at coordinate 1,638 of CAZEDA010000178.1, forward strand.
GCCGAAACGCTCGGCGATGGTGCGAAAGATCTGCCAGGACATGTTGCGACGCGTATCGAACCGGGTCATCACATAGCGCCGCTCGATGCGCTTCTTCAGCACATGCTCGAGCGCCCGAAGCGTTTTCTCCACCTGCAGCACACCCTTCACCGCGAGGTAGTCCGCCGAGACCGGCACCAGGACACGGTCGGAGGCGAAGATGGCGTTGAGCGACAGCACGCCCAGCAGCGGACAGCAGTCGATCAGAACGGGGCGTCCGGTGTTGAGGTTCTCCTTCACGATGCCCGCGTTCAGGCGGTTCAGCGCGCTGGGTCCCTTGCCGAACTGGGAATCCACCTTGGAGAGCTCGACGTGGGCGGGAATCACCTCCCAGCCGCCGTTGCCGATGCGGATGAGATCCGACAGCGGCGTCGATTTCTCGTAGTAGGCGAAGACGCTGCGATCCGCCTCTTCGACGGTGGTCCCGCTGATGTAGGAGAGATGGGCCTGAGGATCGAGGTCGATGCTGAGCGGTCGCCGGCCACGGCGCGCCAGGGCGGCGGAGAGGTTGAGCGAGGTGGTGGTCTTGCCTACCCCGCCCTTCTGATTGAAGACCGCGATCTTGGCCATCGTCGAGCATGCCTCCGGTGACTTGGGGGCGTCACAGGGCTTGACTTGACTTTTTATATCCTGATCAGGGTGTTGTCAAGAAACTCTCACGAACTTTCTGACATTTCTGCGGCAGGGTCTTGATGCAGCGCATCAACTGGAAGCCATCCCGCCGGGGCCAGGCCATCATTTGGGTGGGGGCGCCGGCGTCTCGGCGGGACCTCCCAGCGACACGTCACCGCGGTCGTCGAACGGAATCGCCCCGCCCATGCCAGCGCGGTAAAGCTTGCCCCTGATCCGGTACTCGAAGGACTTCATCGGCTCGGCTCCACCCGCCACGGTCCCGAGCTGACGCAGGATGCCGGTGAGCGTGCTGAGCGTCTCGACCTCCACGACCTCCGAGCCGAAGCGCGGGATGACGACTGCCTGACCCGTGGTCCCGCGCGCGAAGTGTTTGCCGTTCAGTTCGAGATCGAAGACCAGACCCTTCATCGCGATGTCGCGGTCGGTGGGGTTCTGCACACGCAGCTTCACGAAGTACTGCTGCTCGAACACACCCGCCGATCCCATTCGAAGGTCCGACACGTTCACCGACACAGGCTCGTAGCCTGACAGGCCTGCACAGCCGCCCAGCACGGAGAGGCACGCGACCATTCCGGCGCTCAGCATCCGACGCTTCCGCAAATCCATCGTCCCTCCTATGATCCGTTCGTCATGGCAACGCACGAGAGTACCACCGGGACTACGCCACTTTCGGCACCGGCGCACGCCGGGGTCGGTCCGCGATTCCGCATCGCTCCGGAGGTCGAAGCTCTCGGCGTGCGCGGCGCCTTCGCGATCGTGGATTCGCTCGACAACACCGTCCCCTCGGCGGCGCTGGAACCCTACCGCGAAGCCCTGCGCGAACGACTCCGTTCGGAACTCGACGGCGACTTCATCGCCCGCGATCCCGTGCTGGCAGGCTTTCGAACACTGCACGACCGTATAGGACGGTCGAACCGGCGCTTCCCCGCCTCGGCCGAATCGCTGGTCGCTCTGTTCCTTCGCAAGGGCGTGGTGCCCACGGTCAATCCCCTGGTGGACCTCTACAACGGCGTATCGCTCGAAACACGCCTGTCCCTCGGCGCACACGATCTCGCCCATGTGCAGGGCACGATCGAGCTTCGCCTCACGACCGGCGCAGAACCTTTCGTGCCCCTGGGTACGACCGAACCCGAGACGGTGGGACCGGGCGAGTACGCCTACATCGACGGGACCGGCCGCATCCTTTGCCGCCTGGAGCACCGCCAGTGCGAAGCGACGAAGGTCACCTCTGCCACGCGGGCCTGCTTCTATATCCTGCAGGGCAATCCCGCCACGGATCGGGCGAGTCTCGAGCGCGGCCTCGAACGCCTGCTGGCGCTCACGTCCGACTACTGCGGCGGGCGGGTCCTGGATTCCTGGGTCGTCGCCTGACGCTGAACCACTCATCACCTGCTTTGGCGTAGGCACCGCCCGCAGGCCGGTGTAGATTCCGGGATCGCCCACTCCGCTACCCATCGCCCCGTGGATACGCCCTCCCTGCCGGACAACGTGCTGCAGCCACCGCCACCGCCTGCACCACCGGCCGCGGAAACGCTACGATTCACCGGAATCGGATCCGAGTACTTCCGCATCTGGATCGTGAATCTGGCACTCACGATCGTGACTTTCGGAATCTACTCGGCATGGGCGAAGGTCCGGCGCCTGCAGTACTTCCATCGCAACACTTTGCTTGCCGGATCGGGTTTCGACTATCACGGGCGGCCCCTCGCGATTCTCAAGGGCCGGATCATCGCCTTCGTGATGCTGGGCGGAACCCAGTTCCTCTTCGAGTTCGATCCCCTTTTCGGCCTCGTGGCACTCGGTATCGTCGTTGCGGTATTGCCCTGGCTCCTGGTTCGCTCCATTGCGTTTCGCCTGCGCAACACGAGTTGGCGCGGCGTGCGTTTCGATTTCCACGGCGCCGGCTTCCAAGGGTATCGAGTGTTCCTCGTCTGGCCGCTGCTCTCCCTGATCTCTCTCGGACTGCTTTGGCCCTCAGCCCACAGTCGCCTGGTGAGTTTCCAGCGCAATCACGCGTCCTTTGGCGGCAGCCGGTTCTCCTTTCGCGGAACCATCGGCGACTTCTACAAGTTGTATCTGTGGGCGGCGCTGCTGTTCCTGCTCGTGCCGATCGTGATGTTCTCCCAGGCGGCGCGCGCGGTCCGCGCCGGAGCCGACGATCCCTCTCTGGCAATCCTCGTGTCGGTCGGCATCGTCTGGCTCTATGGGACGATGGTGCTGGCCGGACCGCTCCTGACCTCTCGCCTGCAAAACCTCATCTGGGGTCGTACGCGATTGGAGTCGCATGAGTTCCGCTCGAACGTGAAGTTCGGCAAGCTGCTCTGGATCACGCTCAGCAATCTTTTTCTCACAGTCCTCACCGTCGGCCTGTACCGTCCCTTCGCGGTGATCCGCACGGCGCGATATCGCGTCCAGTGTGTGACGCTGGTCCCTTCGGAGTCGCTCGAAGGCTTCGTCGGTCGCCGGATCGAAGAAGTGGGGGCGATGGGTGAAGAGGTCAGTGATTTCCTGGACATCGACATCGCGCTATGAGTGCGGCAGGCCGGGTCGCTTGCGACTACTTCGACGGCCGAAGCTCGAAGCGCCATCCGGTATCCCTCGGCGTTGAGGACGGTCACGCGGTCGTCGAGGGAGAAGCCGTCTCGCGGCGGGAACCGCTGCAGGCCGTCCGCGTGTCGGAACGAATGGGCGGCGCCGCCCGGATGGTGAGCTTCGCCGACGGCGCCTTCTGCGAGGTCCGTGATCACGACGCGCTCGACGCCCTGCTCCACGCGACGGGGTATCGCGATTCCATCGTGGTGAGGATGCAGAACCGCTGGCGCGTGGCTGCCGCAGGAATCGCCATCTGCGCCGCCCTCGTCGTCGCCACCTATTTGTTCGTCCTGCCGTGGGCGGCGGATCAGGCAGCAGCGCACGTTCCCCAGAGCGCGATCGAAACCATGTCGACACGCACGCTGGACATGCTGGATAGGCATCTGCTCGATCCGTCGAAGGCCCCCCCCGAGCGCACCCGCGCGCTCGCCGGGAAGTTTGCGCGACTGAGTCCGCCGGACGGCGCGAAGATTTCGCATCGCGTGGAGTTCCGGTCGGCTCCCCGGATCGGGCCCAATGCCTTCGCGCTGCCGTCCGGAACGATCATCGTTACCGACGAACTGCTTGAACTCACCGACAGTGACGACGAGATTCTCGGAGTGCTGGCGCACGAACTGGGGCATGTCGCCAGACGCCACGGCGTCCGGCAGGTGCTGCAGAGTTCCGTCGTCGGACTGTTCGTCACGTGGTATCTCGGGGACGTCTCCTCACTGCTCACCGCCGTTCCTGCCGCCCTGCTGGAAGCCCGCTACTCGCGGGATCACGAGCGCGAAGCCGACGCCTACGCCGCACGGATGCTCCGCCACAACGCGATGAGCCCGGAGCTGCTCGCGGTGATGCTGGGCAGGCTGGAGCGTGCGCACGGGTCAGGCGATGCGGGGTCCGGCACCGACGACAAGTCGAACGGCAGCGGATTGCCGGAGTACCTGTCCTCCCACCCGGCCACGGCAGAACGGATCAAAGCACTGCGCAAGCCATAGGGAACGTTCGTTCCATCGGCTCGGCCGCACGATCGGCACGAGCTTTCCCTTGCAGAGGACGTCAGCGCAACTCCCGCGGACACGTTGCGGTCGAACGTGTCCTCTGCAAAAAAGGAATCCCGATGCGCAGAATCCTGACGACCCTCGTCTCCGCCGCCTGCCTCGCCCTCCTGAGCGTTCCTGCCGCCCGGGCTCAGACCAGTTCCATCTGGGACAACTTCGGCGTCTACGTCGGCGGCGGCCTCGGGGTCGCCCACGACTCCGGCAACTACGGTTACGCCAACACGACGCTGACGCGGCAGGACTTCACCGGCCCTGGCGCCAAGATCTACGTGGGTCTGCGCCTGTTTCGGTACTTTGGAATGGAGGTCGCGTATGCACGCATCGCGACCACGAACGTCGACGGCGTCACGGCCGGGAACCAGCCCTTCTCCGACCGGTACACCCACGAGGCGCTTCCGGTGTCCTTCGTGGGATTCCTGCCGCTCGGGGATCGCTGGGAACTCAATGCCCGACTGGGCGTGGTCGCGAACAGCAGCTACGAGACAGGCGGGACGTGCTACACGCGGTCACGGAACGGGACGGTGCGGCAGCATCGGTGCTCGGAGACGACCACCGCCTTCGGCCTCGGCGCGCGATACGCCTTCAACGGGAAGTGGGGCGCGCGCCTGGACTACGACCTCTATCAGCTGCGCGACGGCGTGAACTCGCCCCGGTCCGACCTGAGCATGCTCTCGCTGGGCATCGACTACCGCTTCTGAGGCAGCATGTCATTGCGGCTGGGACCGGTGCCGCTTTCCTGAAAGATGGTTTCTCCTTCGAGGACTGCGCTGTAGTGGGGCACGCCAGCGGGTACCACGTAGAAGGTGCCTTGCGGATAGGCAATCAGTCGCGACTCATCCCACGTGTCCCCCACGGCGGACCAGTAAGTCCCCTGAAGCACGGTGATGGTCCGATCGTCGGGATGGGTGTGGGGCAGCAGCTTGTGTCCGGCGGACGCACGGACACGGAAGGTGAAGGGGCCCGGCCGGTCCTGCGCGCCGTAGATCATCGACCGGGCAAGCGGAGGCTCCGCACGCAGGATGTCCCAGCGGATGTCATCGGGCCGCACCACGAAGACCTCGCCCGCGCCCGTCGTCTGCGCGCATGCCGATGCCGCCATCACTCCCCACAGGACCGCACCGGGAACAACCCGCCTGCGCATCACGCGGTACAGCCTCATCGGACGTGGCTGGGCAGCCA
>CAZEDA010000179.1:0-2898 GCA_964510915.1 uncultured Rhodocyclaceae bacterium
GTTCCGCCGGCACCTACTCGCTCCTGCAGCCCGAGCTGTCGCAGCAGCTGCTCGCGAACAAGGTGAAGGCGCTCACCGGCAGTTCGCCGGAAGGCATCGCGACGGCCAACATCGGCTGTCTGACCCACATCCAGTCGGGGACGAAGACACCGGTACGGCACTGGGTGGAGTGGCTCGACGACGTTCTGGGCGTCTAGCAGAGCTTCCTCCAGCACAACAAAAAAGCCCGGCAAGCCGGGCTTTTTTGTTGTCCGAGACGCAGCGCCCCGACTTCGCTCCGCTACTGCGCCGCTTCCTTCGCCTTCTGCTCGGCGCGCAGGTAGGCCACCAGCGCCACGATCTCTTCCTTGGAATACATCCCGCCGAACGCACCCATGCCCGTGCCGGCGACACCGTTGGTGATGTTGCGGATCAGATCCGAATCCTTGCCGCCGCGCTTGAAGCGCCCGCAGATGAGACAGGGGGCGCGCCCCCCCTTGCCGCCGCTGCCGTGGCAGAAGCCGCCGCACTTCTCCCCGTACTTTGCCTTGCCGAGCTCAATGGCTGCGGCGTCGTCCAATGGCACCTGGGCGTCGTGGACGGACTCGGGCGTGTCGTCGGCCATGACCGGCACCGGTGAGGACAGAGCAAGCGCGGCCACGACGGCAAACAGGCAGGACGCGAAGACGGACCGGATTCGAGCAGACATGGCATTTCTCCCAGGCCGCCGGGGCGGCCAGTTCTGGTTCTAGTTGAGGACTCGTTCGGTCTCGCCCGTCTCGGGCATGGGCGGGGCCTTGGGCAGTTCGAGGGTCATGTCCCATTCGGCCTTGGCAACCGACTGCTGCACGAGCCGCATGAGTCCGTGCAGAAGACTCTCGCTCAGGGTCAGGTGGGCGCCTTGTCCGTCCGTCGGCAGCAGTGCCAGGAGCGAGCGGCCGTCCGGCTCGCGCCGGGCCTGGATGCGGGTGACGAGCAGTGGTTCCGGACCGAGCGGCTGAACCCGCGGCGGCGCGGAAGGCGCCTCGGGCGGCGTCTGGCTGAACTTCACTTCGCGCAGGGCCTTCTCATGCTGGAACTGCAGCACGGCCGTGCGGGCCTCGGGCGTGGTCTGGAGCTGGATCTCGGGCTTGAACTCGGCCATCTTGATCATGGCCATCCAGAACCGCTTGACGCAGCGACGGGTCAACCAGAGGCGGACCTCGGAGCCACCGTCCACGAGAACCACCATGAGCAGGCGGTCCTGCTCCATGTCGAAATCGATCCGAATGCGTTCCAGCTTCACGGCGGGCCACCTCTGCAAGTCCGGCGACGATTCTAGCCCGGAACCCGGGCCCGGCACCGTACACTCATCCGACCCCCTGGACGTTGGGTTCGAGAAGGAGATTTCCCCCATGCGCTCGAAATACATCGCAAAACCCGTGACAAAAGTCACAACGGCCTTGTTCGTGGCTGGCGCCCTGCTAAGTTTCGGGTGCACCAGCAAGAAGGACCCGGTCGAACGGTACTCGCGGGAGGGCACGGCTGCCCAGCAGTCCCAGCGGGGAACCGACGCCGAGGCGTACTTCCTGTCGGCGGTGGACCGGTCGCGGGCTCTCGGCCCCGAGGTGCAATCGGACACCCTGCTGAAGCTGGGCACCTTCTACCGGGAGCAGGCGCGATTTCGCGAGGCGGCCAGACCGCTCGGCGAATCTCTGCAACTCGGGCTTGCCTCCGGGAAGATCGATGACGCCGGTCTCGCGCGGCGCCGGATCGAACTGGCAAAAGTCTATGCCGTCCTCAACCGCTGGGCGGATGGCAGAGACCTGCTGCGCGACGCTGCCCCCGGGCTGGCGGCATTGCCCGCCGAGGAAGCGGCCGGCGCAAAGGAACTGATCGAGGTGTACCGGCTGCGGCTCGCCGAACTGGGCATCGGATCGGAAGGACTGCCGTAGGGCGAGCGTGTCTCCCCTGCGGCACCCCGGGTCGTTCATGACCCCGGGAAAACCGTGGAGGGTGGCATGACGGAAATCCGCTGGATGACCGCGCCGCACTGTGGGCGTGGCACGAGGCCGCAACCTTCGCTGACGCGGGAGGCGATGGCACCATGCTGAAGCTGCTCGGAATGCTGTTCGCGGCCGGCAAGCTCGGGAAGGTCGCGACCACCGGCCTCACGATGATCATCTCGGTGTTCGCCTACGCGCTCGTGTTCGGCATGCCCTACGCGGTCGGCCTCGTGCTGCTCATCTTCGTGCACGAGATGGGGCACTTCCTCGCCGCCCGGCAGCGGGGCCTCGCTGTCGGCGCCCCGACCTTCATCCCGTTCGTCGGCGCCTGGATCCAGATGAAGGACCTCCCCCACGACGTGGAGACCGAAGCCTACGTGGGCCTCGCCGGTCCGGTCGCCGGGACGGTCGGTGCGCTGTGCTGCTACCTTTTCGCCCGGAGCTACCACAGCGATCTCCTGCTGGCGCTCGCCTACGGCGGGTTCTTCCTGAACCTCTTCAACCTGATTCCACTGTCACCGTTCGACGGGGGCCGGATCACGGCGATCGTCTCCCCCCGCGTGTGGCTGCTGGGCGTGCCGATCCTGGCGGGGCTCTTCTTCTGGCGGCCCAGTCCGATGCTGATCGTGATGGCCCTGCTGGCCGCCCCGCACGCCTGGAAGGCATTGCGCTTCGATCCGAAGGCGCCGGAGAACATCGCGTACTACGACGTGCCGGTGGGCACCAAGCTGCGCTACGGAATCTTCTACCTGGCGCTCGCCGCCTATCTCGCCGTGATGACCGGGGAAGTCCACGAGATGCTGCAGGGGGCGCGTCGGGTGGTGAACGGCGACCCCATCTGACCACGCCGGCGCGCCGACAAAAAAAGCGGCTGGGTTTGAAGCCAGCCGCGTAACGAGAGGAGTCACAAATTCAAGGATTGCCGCGCAGCCCC
>CAZEDA010000179.1:2998-7114 GCA_964510915.1 uncultured Rhodocyclaceae bacterium
CCGCCCTGCCCGCATCCCGTTGCGGGCCCGCGAATTGCCATGGGCCGGAGGGTCTTTCCCCTCCCGGAGCCGCCATGGCCTCTAAGCCTCTGCCCGACCCCTGGTCCGACATCCTCGGCACCGATCTCCCGCCCACCCGCCGCAAGGAGGTACTGGCCGCCTTCGCCGATGTCCTCACCGAGATCGAGAAGCTGCGCCAGCTCGACCTGACCGACGTTCACCCGTGCGTGATCTTCGAGCCCACGGCTCCCTATCGCCTGCCGCGCAAGGACTGACCATGGAACTCTGGCAGGAAGGCATCGCCGCCGTCTCGCGCCGTCTGCGGACGGGCAAGCTCTCTCCGGTTGCGCTCACCGAGCATTATCTCGATCGCATCCGCCGTTTCGATCCGAAGCTGCAGGCCTTCATCCACGTCGCCGACACGGCACTCGCGCAGGCTGCGACGGCCGAGGCCGAGATCCAGGCCGGCCGCTGGCGCGGTCCGCTCCACGGCGTGCCGGTCGCCATCAAGGACAACTACCTCACCGCGGACATGCCGACGACTGCCGGCACCACTGCGCCGGGCATCGAGTTTCCAATGCGGGACTCCGGCGCGGCTGCCCGACTGCGGGAAGCCGGCGCGATCCTCATCGGCAAGACGCGCACGCACGAGTTCGCGTGGGGCAACGTGACTCCGCCTTCGCGCAACCCCTGGGACCTCGACCGCGTGCCCTCGGGGTCGAGCGGCGGGTCGGGCGCCGCAGTCGCCGCAGGACTGGCTCCCGCGGGCATGGGCTCGGACACCGGCGGATCGATCCGCATGCCGGCCTCGGTGTGCGGCACCGTCGGGCTCAAGCCCACCTTCGGCCGGGTGACGCGCGACGGCATCGTTCCCCATTCGTGGTCTCTGGACCATCCGGGCCCGCTCACGCGCACCGTCGCCGACACCGCGATCCTGATGCAGGCGCTGGCGGGCTACGACGCACGGGACCCTGCCTGCCAGGATCGCCCGGTGCCGAAGTACCTCGGTGCGCTGGGGCAGCCCATCGCCGGGCTGCGGGTGGGCGTGTGCCGCAACCACTTCTTCGAGCGCAACGACGTCGACGTCGAAGCCGCCGTCGAGCGTGCGATCCTCGATCTCGCCGCGGCCGGCGCGACCATTCACGAGTTCGAGATTCCGCGCCTGGAGTACGGCCTCGCTGCCATCTTCGCAATCGAGCTCGCTTCCAGCACTGCCTATCACGACACGTCGCTGCGGGCAGGACGCGTCGCCCACTACACCCCGGATGTGCGCTCGCTGGTGGAGATGGGCCGCTTCGTGACGGCACCCGACTATCTCAAGGCGGAGCAACTGCGAACGCTGCTGATGCAGGACTTCGCCAAGGCCTTCGAGTCGGTCGACGTGATCGTCGGGCCCACCATGCCCATCACGGCCTGGAAGTGCGGCGAATGGACCGTGAAGGTGGAAGAGCGCGACGAGAGCGTGCTGTCCGCGTCCTGGCGCTTCACCTTCCCCTACAATCTGACCGGCCTTCCCGCCATCTCGGTGCCCTGCGGCTTCGACCGTCAGGGCCTGCCGATCGGTCTGCAGATCGCCGGCCGTCCCTTCGACGAACCGACGGTGCTGCAGGTGGCGCATGCCTACGAGCAGCGTCACGACTGGAAGGATCGCACGCCGCCCATCACTCACTGAGGAACCGCCATGACGGCATCGAACGGCCCGATGGAAAGCCCGCTCCGCGTCGCCTGCGTCCAGATGGAGCCCGCCATCGGCGAGACCGAGATCAACGTCGCACGCTCGCTCGAGTTCGTCGCTGCGGCCGCCGCAGCCGGTGCCGGCCTCGTGGTGCTCCCCGAGCTGTGCAACACGGGATACGTGTTCGAGACACGCGACGAGGCGATGGCGCTGGCGGAGCCGATTCCCTCGGGTCCTTCCACCCAGCGCTGGATCGAAGCGGCCGTCCGGCATCACCTCGTGATCGTCGCCGGCATCACCGAGCGGGAGGGAGACGTCCTCTACAACAGCGCGGTGATCGTGGGTCCGCAGGGCTACATCGGCACCTACCGGAAGAATCACCTGTGGGGTGCGGAGAATCTGTTCTTCGAGCGCGGCAACCTCGGCATGCCGGTGTTCCGCATCGGCGCGGGTCGCATCGCCTGCGCGATCTGCTACGACATCTGGTTCCCGGAGACCTTCCGCCTCGCCGCGCTGCAAGGTGCCGACCTGCTGTGCGTGCCGACCAACTGGGTGCCGATGCCCTCGCAGCCCGAGGACATGATGGTCATGGCCAACGTGCTCGCCATGGGCGGCGCGCATTCCAACTCCATGTTCGTGGCCTGCGCGGATCGGGTTGGGGTGGAACGGGGTCAGCCGTTCCTGGGCAACAGCATCATCGTGAGCCAGGCCGGATGGCCGCTCGCGGGCCCCGCGGATGCAGAAGCCGAGGAACTGCTGATCGCGGACATGAACCTCGCCGATGCGCGCCGCAAGCGCACGCTGAACGACTTCAACCAGCTGCTGCGCGACCGGCGATCCGATGTCTATGGCGAGATGCTCGGCGCCGACGCGAAGCCGGGCTGGTACTAGTCACTCAAGATCCGGTCCGCCCAGCAGCGCCGTCAGAGGCGACTGCCTCCACCACCCGGGCGGTCGGGCGGCGACAGCGCCAGGAGCTTCACGACGGCGTCGGGCGCCGGTGTCGCGACACCACCCTTGCGAGGCATGCCCTCGACGAAGGGCAGCAACTGCAGCTTCGCGATTTCGTAGATGCGCCGCAACTCGGCGACGGGTTGCGCATGCTCGTCGGCGCGCAGGTCCACCAGCGGATAGTCCTCCGTGGCGTGTACCCGCAAGGAGGCAGACTGCCTGCCGCGCTTGTCACCGCCAGCGGCCTGCCCGGCCTCCATCGCCCGCAGAAGCCGTTCGGCGAGCGGCTGGTCTGACGATGCGTCAAAAGCCCTCGCCATTTCCTGCACCACGGCTTCGCCCGTGAGCATGTTGCCCTGCACGGCGTAGCCGTCTCCCAGCCGGTGACCGAACCAGCCGGTGCACTCGTCCCCGGACCAGGCAGCGGCGAGACCCTTCGCATCGACGACACCGATCTGCCGGAACTCGCGCGCGTCGTCGTTCTCGAGCGCGGCACGGAGCGCGTCCGGCGCGCTGCGACCGGCAGCGATGGCGTCGAGCGTCTGCACCGCGAGGTAGGGATTCACCCAGGACTGCGTCGATACCGCCCCCACATCGGTCCGGACGAAAGGGCACATGGCGCCGACGGCGGGCACGGCGGTGCTCACGGCAACGCCGAGCTGGCCGGTCCGGGGACAGCGGGCGACGATGGAAAAGGTCAAGGGCAGCTCCGGAACCGTGGCGTCATACGCTCAGATGCGTGGCAATGCTGGCCTCCGCACCGGCATCCCCGACGCGACCGCGGTCGACGATCTCGCCGGACTTGATGAGCGCGAAGGAGTCCGCCACGGACAGCGCGAACCGGACATTCTGCTCGACCAGCAGGATCGCGGTGCCGAACTCATCGCGCTGGGCGCGAAGGACACCCGCGAGCCGCTCGATGACCGACGGCTGCAGGCCTTCGGTGATCTCGTCGATCAGCATCAGCTTCGGTGCGGTCATGAGGGCGCGTGCCACGAGCAGCATCTTCTGTTCGCCGCCGGAAAGCGTGCCGGCGCGCTGCGCGAGGCGTTCCCCGACGAAGGCGAACGCCTTCGTCACCCGCGCAAGACCCGCATCGAACGTTCGGTCGTCGCGCAGGCCGAGGCGGAGGTTCTCCTCGACGGTGAGATCCTGGAAGAGCGCCTGCTCCTGCGGGGTGTAGGCGATGGCGCGACGCGCGACGCGATACGGCGGGAGTCCGGACACGGTGTCCCCGAAGACGCGGATGCTGCCGCCGCTTCGCACCGGCAGGAAACCCATGATCGTCTTCAGCAGCGTGCTCTTGCCCATGCCGTTCTTGCCGAGCAGCGCGAGGATCTCGCCGGATTCCATGGCGAGGGAGACGTCGCGCACGATCACGGCTTCGCCGTAGCCGCTGGACACGCCGGAGACCGACAGCGCCGATGCTCCACTCATGACTGCGCCGGCGCGTGCAGGCCGCCCGAATAGATGGTGCGCACCAGTTCGGA
>CAZEDA010000180.1:0-7104 GCA_964510915.1 uncultured Rhodocyclaceae bacterium
GGAAGTTGCCCTTCTCGGTCCAGCGGCCGTCGCGGACGAGGCGGTCCTTCAGCACGAGGCGATGCGCCAGCGCCAGGACGTAGAGCATCACCGACGCCGCCACGGGACGGCGCACGCCGTCCGGCGTGATGGTGAGCAGCACGCCGTTGTCGATGCAGGCGGAGACGTCCACGTTGTCGTAGCCCACCCCGAAACGCGCCACCAGCGCGAGCTTGCGGTCGGGCCCGGACAGGGTCTGCCGGGTGACTCGCGACGACATCAGGCAGATGGCGTTGTAGCGCGCCGCGTGTTCGGGTGTGAGTTCGGGCACGTGCTCGGGCAGGAACTCCCAGGTCACTGCCGGATCGTCGAGGATGCGGAAGGCCTCCTCGCCGAAGATGGTGCCGCCGCCTGCCGTCTGGCAGTCCTTCGAAATGCCGATGCGGAATTTGTCCGTCATGGTTAACCCTCCTCGTTTGTGTGCGGGACACCTCGCGCCCCGATGCTGATGGTTCCCGGGCGGAGCCCGCGCTACGCGTCGCGCCGATTTCCGGCGTCTCCCGGGCGGAGCCCGGGCTACGGATCGTGAGTCAATTCAATCGGCGTAGCCCGGGCTCCGCCCGGGAACTGCGCTTCCTTGCTCGACTCCGCGCGGCGTCTACGACCAACCGATCCCTACATCGCCGCCGTGAACGCCCCGTCCACCGTGAGAATGTGCCCGTTCACGAACGACGCTTCGTCCGACGCCAGGAACACCGCCGCCGGCCCGAGTTCTTCGGGCCTGCCCCAGCGGCCCGCCGGCGTGCGGCCGCACACCCAGGCATTGAAGTCGTGATTCTCGATGAGCGCGGTGTTCATTTCCGTGGCGAAGTAGCCCGGCGCGATCGCGTTGACGGTGAGTCCGTGCGGCGCCAGTTCCACCGCGAGCTGACGCGTGAGCGCATGGACCGCCCCCTTCGAGGCGATGTACGCGGAGATCGTCGGGCGCGCCGTGAAGGCGCTGATGGACCCCGTGACGATGATGCGGCCGTGCTTCGCCGGGATCATCAGCTTCGCGGACTCGCGCGCCAGCATCCACACTGCGGTGAGATTGGTGTCCAGCACGCGCCGGAAGTCGGCGGTTTCGAATTCGGTGATGGGCTTGCGGTGCTGGATGCCCGCATTCAGCACCGCAATGTCGAGCCGGCCATGAGTCGTCCCGATGCGCTTCACCCACTCGACGACCGCGGCCTCGTCGCTCACGTCGAACGCGGCCACCTCGGCGGCGACGCCGCGCGCCGCCAGCACCGCGCGCTTCGCTTCGAGCGCGCCGGCGTCCCTCGCATTGAGCACCACCCTGGCACCGGCCTGCCCCAGCGACTGCGCCATGGCCCAGCCCAGTCCGCGCGAGGCGCCGGTCACCAGCGCCACCTTCCCTTTCAAGTCGAACATGTTCGTCTCCTCCGCAGCGCCATCAGGGCATGTACTGCCCGCCGTTCACTTCCATGATCTGGCCCGTCACGTAGCCGCTCATCTGGCGCGACGCGAGGTACAGGAAGGCCCCGGTGCACTCATCGGGTGTGCCGATGCGGTTCATCGGGATCGTGGCCTTGAAGGCCTCGAGGAGTTGTGGCGTGGAGTAGCGCTCGTGGAACGGCGTGTAGATCACGCCGGGAGCCACGGCGTTTACGCGGATGCCATCCTTGACGAGTTCCTTCGCGAGGCCGCGCGTCATGGTGCTGACGAAGCCCTTGGACCCCGCGTAGAGCACGGCACCCGTTCCGCCGCCGTGGCGGGCCGCGACCGAAGTCACGTTGATGACGGCGCCGCCGCCTGCCTTGCGCATGTGCGGCACCGCCGCGGCGATGCAGGCCAGCGCGGACCGTACGTTGAGGTGCAGGACCTGGTCGAACAGCTCGTCGGTGAGCTGCTCCACCGGCACGCGCTGCACCAGACCGCCGGCATTGTTGATGAGCACGTCGAGGCGACCGAACTTCGCGACCGTCTGTTCCACGATCGCCCGGCAGGCCTCGCTGGAGGTGACGTCCCCCTGCACGACGATCGCCTCGCCGCCCGACGCGCGGATGTCCGCCGCGACCTTCTCGGCCTCGTCCCGGCTCGAGTTGTAGTGCACCGCAACCCTGGCGCGGTTCGCGCCGAACCCGCGTGCCGCCGCAGCGCCGATGCCCGTGCTGGCACCGGTGATCAGCACCACCTGTCCTGCCAGATCCTCGATCATTCCCACCCCTCCCGTCTTGTTCGTTGTTTGTCCCAGGTCCATCGGACATGCCGGGATGGTATAACACGGGCAACTCGGGAGCGTGCCGCGCCCTGCAGGGCCGAGCCGCACGCGTTCCGCATTCCCAACCGGTTCAACTCAGAGGAAATCCATGGCGGCAGGTCAGGACGGCAGGACGGCGGGCACAGGTCCGGAACGGCGGCAGGCGACCATCGCCTTCTGCGATCTGGTCGGTTCCACCGAACTCGCGGTCCGCCTCGACCCCGAGGACATGCGCGAAGTGCTGTCCGTCTTCCGGGCCACGGCCGGGGCGGCGGTCGCCAAGCACGAGGGCGTCATCGCCCAGTACCTCGGCGACGGCATCCTGCTGTTCTTCGGCTACCCCCACGCCCATGAAGACGCCCCCGAGCGCGCCGCCCGGGCTGCCCTGGAAATCGTCGAGAAGGTCACGGCGGCGGAAGCCCTGCCCGGTGTGCGGCTCCAGGTGCGATCGGGCATCGCGACAGGGCTCGTCATCATCGGCGACGTCCTCGGGGAAGGCGCCGCGCGGGAGCAGGCGGTTGCCGGCAGCACGACCCACCTCGCCGCGCGGATCGAGGCCATGGCGCCCCCGGGAACGGTGTACGTCTCGGACAGCACGCGCGCCCGGCTGGGCGGCCTGTTCGAGTGCGAGGACCTCGGCCTGCATGACCTCAAGGGCTTCGCCGAACCCCAGCGCCTGTGGCGCGTCGTCTCCGAGCGCCGGACGCTGAGCCGTTTCGGCGCGGTCCGGCAGCGCCGCGAAATGGCTCCGCTCGTCGGCCGGGACGACGAGCGCGCCCTGATCGGCGAGCGCTGGGCCAAGGCCCGCGCGGGCCACGGCCAGATGATCGAGATCCTCGGCGAGGCCGGCATCGGCAAGTCCCGCCTCTCCGAGACCTTCATCGCCGGTCTCGGCGACGAGCCGCACTGGCTGCTCCGGTACTCCTGCACGCCGCACACGCGCAACACCGCGCTGCACCCGGTGATCAGCCAGATCGAAGTCGCGGCGGGCTTCTCCCGGTCGGACAACCCGACCACCAAGCTCACCAAGCTCGAGCGTCTGGTGACGGACGCCCCGTTCCCCGGCAACCGCGAGCAGGCGATCCCCTATCTCGCCGCCCTGCTGTCCATTCCGCTGGAAGGCAGCCCGTACTCCGCCCCGGCCGACACGCCCGAATGGCAGCGCGAGAAGACGATGGAGCTGCTGCGCAACTGGCCCCTCGCGCTCGCCGCGGACCAGCCCGTGCTGATCCTGCTGGAGGATCTCCACTGGGCGGACCCGACGACGCTCGATCTCGTCAACCACACGCTCGCCGCCTTCACGGACCATCGCGTGCTCCTGCTCGCCACGGCTCGGCCGGATTTCGAGCCGCCCTGGCCGGAGAGCCCCAACCGCGTGTGCGTCTCGCTCTCGCGCCTCGATCGCGACAGCCGTCACGCCATCGTCCAGCACTACACGGGCGGGCGCACGCTGCCGGAAGGCGTGCTGGCGCAGATCGTCGACAAGAGCGATGGCATCCCGCTGTTCATCGAAGAGATCACGCATGCGGTGCTCGAATCCGGCATGCTCGACGGCAACGGCAGTCTCGCTTCCATGCCAGCGACGGTGCCGAGTTCCCTGCAGGACCTGCTTCTCGCACGCCTCGACCGCCTGGGCGAAGCGAAGGAAGTCGCGCAGGTCGCGGCGGTCATGGGCAGAGAGTTCTCGCGCGAACTGCTGCTCGCCGTCATGGATCTCGACGAAGCCACGATCGACGCCGCCATCGCCCGCCTCGATCACGCCGACCTGATCCAACCCGTCGAGGGGAGCGAAACCGCCGGCTACCGCTTCCGTCACGCTCTGATCCAGGACGCCGCCTATGGCTGCCTGCTCCGCGCCAGTCGCCAGGGCCTGCACAAGCGCATCGCGCAGACGCTGGAGACGCGCTTTCCGGAAATGCAGGCGTCCGCACCCGAACTCCTCGCGCATCACTTCACCGAGGCCGGCCAGCCCGCGCTGTCGCTGCCCTACTGGAAGAACGCGGGCCAGCGCGCCGCGAGCCGCGCGGCCAACGCCGAAGCAAGCCGCCACGTCGAGATGGCGCTGAAGCAGCTCGCGCTGCTGCCGCCCGACCCGATGCACGGCCCGCTGGAACTCGAACTGCAGGTTCACCTTGGGTTGGCGCTGTCTGCTTGGCGCGGTTACGCAGCGCCGGGCGTCGAAGCCGCCTACCGCCGCGCGCGGGAGCTCTGCCAGCTCATGGGGGACGTCGCGGAACTCTTCCCCGTGATCCGCGGGCTCAGCACGTTCTACATCGTCCGCACCAACCTCGAGAAAGCCCACGAACTCGCCCTGCAGTGCGTGCGCCTCGGCGAGGAGACCGGCCGCCCCGACCATCAGGTGGAGGCGTACACGGCACTGGGCTATGTCATCTACTACTTCGGCCACCTCGACAAGGCGGTGGAACTGCTGTCGAAGGCCGTGGAGATCTACCGCAACAACGCGGGCGAGACGCTGCAGTACCCGTCTGCGCAGGACCCCTGCATCGCCAGCCTCTGCCTGCTGTCGCACGCGCATTGCCTCCAGGGCCGCTTCGCCCAGGCCCGCGCCACCGCGCAGGAAGCCCTGGACCTCGCCGCCCGCCTGGGCCGGCCGTTCGAGGCCGCCTATGCGCGCGGATACACCGCCATGCTGGAGAACCTGCTCGGCAATCCGCAGACCGCGCTCGAACACGCGCAGCAGTGCCTCGGCATCTCGCAGGAACGCGGCTTCATGATCTGGCTGGGCGTCGGCACGATCCAGCTCTGCTGCGCGATGACGGCGATGGGCAACGCCGCCGGCGCTGCGGACATGCTGGAGAACACCTTCGCCGCCTGGCTCGCGGGCGGCGCCAAGCTGTCGACACCGTTCTGCAAGGCGTGGATCGCCCGCACGCGACTCGCGCTCGACCGCAAGGATGGCGCGCTCGAGTCCGTGGACGAAGGGCTGGCGGCCTCGGGCGAGTCCGGCGAGCGCTACATGGACGCCGACCTGCTCCGCGTGCGCGCGGATGTGCTCGTTGCCAGGGGAGACGTCGTCGACGCCATCCGCGAACTCACCCGCGCCGTCGAGATCGCCGAGCAGCAGGGCGCCACACTGCTCGCGCTGCGTGCTGCGCTTGCGCTGTACCGGCTCACCAGCGCCGACGAAGATCGCGCGCGCCTCGAGCGGTTGCATGCCGCGCTGACCGACTCTGCCGAACTCTGTCCCGACGTAGCCTCCGCCGCGCAGGCGCTGGAGCGCGTGCCGGTCGCCTGACCATCACGACATCCCCACCTTCGCCCGCACCGGAACAAGGCTCTCCGGGCGAAGGTGGTGCGGGCAATCCGATTCCCGGATGCCCCATATTCGATCGGCATCTCCCAAGTTTCTGAATCCTCTCGACCGGCGACGCACCGTTAGCGCGCTTGCCGATGGCATCGCCATTGCGGTCTTCGCTCGCGCGCGGGTCGACCCGGCACGCGCGACGACACCTCAAAAGAACAGGAGCTGAAGCCGTGAGAGAGAAACCCGACGAGACGCACGACGCTGACCACGTCCATGGACCCGACTGCTGCCACCACGATCACACTCCGGTGGATACCACCCAGGCGTTGCCGGATCTGGCCGAAGCCAAACGCACTGCCGACCCGGCGCGACGAGGCTTCCTGCGCGGCGGCATGATGGTGGGCGCCACCACGGCGCTCGGCGGTCTCGGTGCCGCCTCGCTTTCCCACGCGGACACGGGTCTGAAGCGCAGCACGCTCAGCCACTATCACATCCCCGCTTCCGACAAGACGGTGCACTGGGGCTACTTCAGCAAGAACCTGAAGCCGGTCGTCGAGGTGGAATCCGGCGACTTCGTCACCATCGAGACGCTCACGCACCACGCCAACGACGACTTCGAGCGGATGATCAAGGGCGACCCGGGCGCGGAAAGCGTCTACTACTGGGACAAGAAGCGCAAAGGCGTGGACCGCCGCGGCGCGGGCCCGATGGACGCCTCGCTGTTCGGGCGCGGCGCCGGTGAAGGTCTCGGCGTGCACATCTGCACGGGCCCCGTGTCGATCAAGGGCGCGATGCCCGGCGACATCATCGAAGTACGCATTCTCGACGTGACGCCGCGTCCGTCCGCGAACCCCAAGTATCCGGGCAAGGCCTTCGGCAGCAACGCCGCGGCGTGGTGGGGCTTCCACTTCAAGGACCAGATCGAGGAACCGAAGGGCCGCGAAGTCATCACCATCTACGAAGTCGATGCCTCCGGCGAGCGCAACTGGGCGAAGGCGCTCTACAACTTCAAGTGGACGCCGCAGACCGACCCGTTCGGCGTGGTGCACAAGATCATCGACTACCCCGGCGTCCCCGTGGACCACAGCACCGTCAAGGAGAACTGGGGCATCCTCAAGAACGTGCGCGTGCCGATCCGTCCGCACTTCGGCGTGATGGGTCTGGCACCGGCCGAGGCCGACATGGTCGACTCCATTCCGCCCAGCTACACCGGCGGCAACATCGACGACTGGCGCGTCGGCAAGGGCGCGACGATGTACTACCCGGTCGCGGTGCCGGGCGGTCTGCTGTCGGTGGGTGACCCGCATGCGTCGCAGGGCGACTCGGAACTCTGCGGCACCGCCATCGAGTGCTCGCTCACCGGCACCTTCCAGGTGATCCTGCACAAGAAGGAAAGCCTGGGCGGCACGCCGCTGGAGAACCTCAACTACCCGCTGCTGGAAACCCAGGACGAATTCGTGATCCACGGGTTCAGCTTCCCCAACTACCTGGCGGACCTCGGCGCCAAGGCGCAGTCGGACATCTACTCGAAGTCCTCCACCGATCTCGCGCTGCGCGATGCGTTCCGCAAGATGCGCCACTTCCTCATGACCACGCAGGG
>CAZEDA010000181.1:0-7076 GCA_964510915.1 uncultured Rhodocyclaceae bacterium
CCGCGGCGGTGGCCGACGTTGTCGTTGACGTACTTGAAGTGGTCGATGTCGAGGAACGCCACCGCGCCCTTCTCGTGGGCGTGCAGCGCGCGGTCCAGCGACTTGTGCAGGCTCACGCGGTTCGGCAGCCCGGTGAGCGGATCGTGCGTGGCGAAGTACTCCGTCTGCATCGCGGCCTGCTGCTGCTCGGTGATGTCGCGGGCCGTGCCGCGGATGCACATGACCGAACCGGTCTCGTCGTGCGCCACGCGGGCATTGATGCCGACCCAGCGCTCGTGACCGTCGGCCGACATGAGCTGGGTGGTGTAATTCTTGACCTCTCCCTGACGCTTCAGCTGCGAGAAGAAGCGCCGGTTGGAGACGTGAGAAGGCTTGGCTTCGAAATCGAAGAAGCACCGGCCGATGAGTTCCTGGGGACGCAGTCCGAAGATCTCGTAGGACGCGCCATTGAGATACGTGAAGCGGCCCTGCGAGTCCGTCGTCCAGATCAGGTCGTGGGAGGTCTCGACCAGATCGCGGTAGCGGCTCTCGCTCTCGAGAAGCAGCTGGATGATGCGCCGCTTCTCCTGCAGCGCCTTGCGGGCGTGCTCGAGCTCGTCGTTGTAGCGGTCCATGGTGCTGCCGAGCGTGGAGGCGGCGAGGCCATCCACGATCTCCTTCGCGTAGCGGCGATGCCCACCGTCCGTCCGACGCGCGACGAGCACACCCTGGGCATCCCAGCGGCGCAGCTTCTGCACCGGGATGCCCAGTTTCTCCGCGACTTCCTGGATGCTGTATTCGAGTTTTTCTTCCCGCATGATGTGCTTTCGGTGGTTGGTTGGGTCCGTGGCGCCCGCAGCCCGCCGGCGATCCGTCTTTCAGTGCAGCCCATCGAGCCGGGCCACACCGTCCTGCCGCGATACCAGCCGCTGCATGAGTTTCAAGTCGCGCGCCGTCAGGTCCATTGCGGTTTCCACCCAGATCTCGACGACGTCCTTCAGTTCCTCGAACGCGATGCCGCACACCCGGCGACGCGCCTGGGCAATGCCCGCGCGCCCGTTGCGGTTGCGGCGGGTCTTCTCGATCCACCGCTGGACGGCCGCCTCACCTCCGCCATCCTCGCACACCACATCCACAATTCCGCAATGAAGCATATCATCGGCACTAAATATCTCGCCACTGGAAAGCATGGCCTCGGTCTTCTGGCGACCGACGCGGCGCTCCAGGAACGAGTAGGCGCCCATGCCGGGGAACAGGTTGAAGAGAATCTCCGGGAAGCCGAACCGGCTGGAGCGTTCCGCGATGATGACGTCGCTGGACAGCGCGGCTTCGAAACCGCCGCCGAGGCACTGGCCCTGGACCAGCGAGATCGTTGTCGCCCGGATGTCGTGTCCGCAATAGTTGCGGTAGAGGACGTCGATGCAGGCCGTGCCATACTCGAGCAGCGCATGACGATCCCGGCTGTCGATCAGTTGCATGAACAGGGCGAGGTCACCGCCGAAGTTGAACACCCCCGGTACCGCCGAGGCGAGCACCACGTAGTCGATGGGCGAGGATTCGCCGTCGCGCTCGAGGAGGCCGCCGGAGTCGTGCAGCAGGCGGCAGTACGTGGCGAGGTCCCGCAGCAGATCGCGATTGAAGCTCGGGCGGGGCGCCGGGTGCATGCGCAGCCAGACCGCGTTCTGCGCGGTCGACAGCGAGGCCGAGAGCTGGTCCGAGCAGAGCAGGTCGAGCCGCGCGCGCTCGCGGCGGTCCGTGGTGGCGTGGGAGAGTTTGGTGATTGCGTGGGGGAGCTGCATGTCCATGTGGGTATCTCCGGAACTAAAGCGGGGACGGGTGCACCAACACTCAACCTCACGTGATATGGTGCTAACTCACTGTACGAGAGCACTTTTTGTGGGGCAAATCTAACAAAACTACAGGTTTTCCCATTTTTGTCCGGCTGTTGATGCCGGGCTCCGGGGGGCGGTTCCAGCGAATCGATTGCCGGCGGGTGCTCCGGACGGAAGCCTGCAGGGTGGTCGGCACGGGGATGTGAGCCCCAGCGTGAGACCCGAGAGACCGATTGATGGCGATGCCCAGACCATTGCGGGACACCTTGCGTTACCTGATGCGCTGGCTCCTTGGCGTGCGTGTGCTGGGCGAGCCGTCTCCCCTTTTCGGACGCCGGGTCGTCATCCTGGCCAATCACCCCAGCGCCATCGATGCCCTGCTGCTGGGGGTCTGCCTTCCCGTTCCCCCCGTTGTCCTGTTTGCCCGTGAGGAACTGCGCACGTTCTGGCTGCGCCTGGCCGCCCGCCTCGGGCTATTCGAGTTCCAGACCTGGGACGTGAACGACCCCATGACCGTCAAGAAGGCGCTCCGCCTGGTCGAGCAGGGCAGGGCGGTCGCGATCTTTCCCGAAGGCCGGGTCGAGCGCGCGGCCAACGTGATGAAGATCTACGAGGGGGCCGCGCTGCTGGCCTTGAAGAGCGGAGCGACTCTGGTGCCCGTGCATATCGAGCACGTGCGCTCCCGGCGGATGTCCTGGGCGCGCACGAGTCTCCACATTCATGCCCATACCCACCTCGACCCCGCCGTTGCGGATGGTCCGCGGGCGCGACGCGAGGCAGGCGCCCGCCACCTGACCCGCGTGATGCAGGACGCCGCTTTCCATTCGCACGTATCGAAGGGCCTTTACGACGCCTTCCTCGATGCCGTCGACCGCGAGGGCCGCGGGACCGAGATCCTGGAGGACATGCATGAGGAGCCGAAGAGCTACGGGTACCTGCTGAAGGCGAGCCTCGCCCTGGGACGCTGGATCAGCCGGCACACGGAACCGGGCGAGGCAGTGGGCGTGCTGCTGCCCAATCTCGTGGTGTCGGTCGCACTGGTGCTGGGCCTGCAATGCCGTGGTCGGGTGGCCGCGATGCTCAACTACACGAGCGGCACCCGAGGTATCGAAAGTGCCCGCACGACGGCCGAGCTGCGCACGGTGGTCACCTCCCGGAAGTTCGTCGAGCAGGCAGGACTGCACCCGCTGATCGACGCGCTCCAGGGCGTGAAGCTGCTCTATCTCGAGGACGTGCGCGGGGAGTTCGGGCTGCTCGACAAGCTCTGGCTGATGGGATTCGCGCTCTGGTTCCCGCGTCTCGTCCGGGCCCGCGTGAGCCCGCACAGCCCGGCAGCCATCCTCTTCACGTCCGGTTCGGAAGGGCGTCCGAAGGGAGTCGTGCTGTCCCACGCGGGTATAGGCGCGACGATCCGGCAGATCGCCACGGTCATGGACTTCACGCCGGCGGACAAGGTGCTGAACGCGCTGCCGATGTATCACACGTACAGCTTCACCGCGGGCGTGTGGCTCTGCCTCACCACCGGGACGAAGCTGTTCCTGTATGTGTCCCCGCTGCGCTACCGCGCCATCCCCGAGATCGCCTACCGGCGCGACGCGACCTATCTCTTCGGCACGAGCACCTTCCTGGGCTTCTATGCGCGCAACGCCCATCCCGGGGACTTCGGCACCGTCCGGCACGTGATCTCCGGCGGCGAGAAGCTCGGCGAGGATGTCGCCCGAGTCTGGCTCGAGAAGTTCGGACTGCGGATCTTCGAAGGCTACGGCGCGACGGAGTGCACGGTGATCTCGCTGTCGACGCCGCTGGCGTTCCGACCCGGTACCGTCGGGCGCGTGCTCCCCGGTATGGAGGTCAAGCTGGAACCCGTTGAGGGCATCCGCCGCGGTGGCGTGCTGCACGTGCGGGGACCGTCCGTGATGCTGGGATATCTCCAGCACGACAACCCCGGCGTGCTGCAGCCGGTGTCTTCCGATCTCGGAGAAGGCTGGTACCGCACGGGCGATGTCGTGGAGTTCGACGCGGAGGGCTACCTGCGCATCGCCGGACGGGTCCGACGGTTCGCCAAGATCGCCGGCGAAATGGTGTCGCTGGATCAGATCGAGCGAGTGGCGGCCGTCGCTTCCCCCTTGTATGCCCACGCCGCTGTGCTGAAGCTGGAATCCGCCGGCGGTGAAACCACGGTGCTCTTCACGACGGACCCCCATCTGACCCGGCCCCGCATGGTGAAGGCCGCCAAGAGCGTCGGGGCCCATGATCTCGCGGTGGCCCGCAACATCATCCGGCTGGAAGAGATCCCGCTGCTCGGCAACGGCAAGACGGACTACGTGCGTCTGATGGAACTCGTCAGCGATGAACGGGTCTGGTCCAACCGCCTGACCGCCCGCGAACTCCCCGGCGCGAACCCCGAGGACTGGACCGACGAGTAGGCCCGGGCGTCAGCGGCGGTAGGTCACCCGGTAGACCGCCCCGGCCTGGTCGTCGCTGATGAGCAGGCTGCCGTCCGTCAGCACGAGCAGGTCCACCGGGCGTCCCCAGGCCCGCTCTCCCTCCAGCCAGCCCTCGACGAAGGGTTCGAAGCGCTGGACCTTGCCGCCGTCGATCGTGCCCATCATCACGCGGTACCCGTTCTTCTTCGACCGGTTCCAGGAGCCATGCTGGGCCACGAACACCCGGTTGCGGTACTCGGCGGGAAACATCTTGCCCCCGTAGAAGCGCAGCCCGTTGGGCGCCACGTGGCCCCCCTGCTTCCAGGCCGGCGGGGTGAACTCGGCGCAACTGCGTTTGGCGCCGAACTCGGGGTCTGCCGTGTCGCCCTGATGGCAGTACGGGAAGCCGAAGTGCATGCCGGCCTTCGGAGCCCGATTGAGTTCGCACGAAGGAAGGTCGTCGCCCAGCCAGTCCCGCCCATGGTCGTTGAACCACAGCTCGCCGGTTTCCGGGTGCCAGTCGAAGCCGACCGTGTTGCGGACGCCGCGCGCGAAGACCTCGTAGCCGCTGCCGTCCGGCCGGATGCGGGAGATCAGCGCATAGCGCTCGTCGGATTCGCAAACGTTGCAAGGCGCGCCGACCGGCACATAGAGCCAGCCATCGGGGCCGAAGGCGATGAATTTCCAGCCGTGGCCCCGATCGCGCGGGTAGCGGTCCGTGATCACGACCGGCCTGGGCGGCGCATCGAGGCGGGCCTCGATGTCGTCGTACCGCAGGATGCGGTTGATCTCCGCCACGTAGAGCGCCCCGTCGCGGAAAGCCACCCCGTTGGGGATGAACAGGCCGCTCGCCACGGTGGTCACTTCGGCGGAGCGCCCGTCGGCCCGCGGCTTCAGGGCGTAGACGCGGCCCGCATCCATGGTGCCGACGAAGACCGTGCCCTTCGCGCCCAGGGCGAGGGAGCGGGCTCCCGGCACCGACGCGTACAGTTCGACCGAGAACCCGGACGGAAGCCGGAGCCGGTCGAGCGGGGGCTCCGCGCGGACGGGCAGGCCCCAGGCGAGCAGGGCGGCAGCGACGATCAGAAGCAGACGGGTCATGACGGAGTCCTTCCGGAGCAGTGTTACGTCAGAGCCGCGAAGTCCCGGGGAGTTTCGCGACGGGGCCTTGAAAGCGTACCGGACAAGCCACACTTTCCAGCCGAACCTTGCCCGACGCCACGACGGACCGGCGGCGGGCCCGACGTCCAATCATCATCGATCGCGGGGATGCCATCGTGAGCGCAGAAATCCAGGAAAAACACAGCTTCCAGGCCGAGGTCAAGCAGCTGCTCGACCTCATGATCCACTCGCTCTACAGCAACAAGGAGATCTTTCTCCGGGAGCTGATCTCCAATGCTTCGGACGCCGCGGACAAGCTGCGCTTCGAGGCCCTGGCCGATTCCGCGCTCTACGAGAACGACGGGGAGCTGAAGATCCGCCTCTCCTTCGACAAGGACGCGCGCACCCTCACCATCGCCGACAACGGCATCGGCATGTCCCGCGAGGAGGTGATCCGCAACATCGGCACCATCGCCAAGTCCGGGACCCGCGAGTTCTTCCAGTCGCTCACGGGCGACCAGGCCAAGGACGCCAACCTCATCGGCCAGTTCGGCGTGGGCTTCTACTCGGCGTTCATCGTCGCCGACAAGGTCACGCTCATCACCCGCCGCGCGGGGCTGACGGCCGAGCACGGCGTGAAGTGGGAGTCCGCCGGCGACGGCGAGTACACGCTGGAGACGGTCGAGAAGGCGGGGCGCGGCACGGAAGTCATCCTCCATCTGCGTGAAGGCGAGGAGGACGTCCTCTCCTCGTATCGTCTGCGTGACATCGTCAAGAAGTACTCCGACCACATCACGCTCCCCATCCTGATGCACAAGGAGGTCTGGAACGACGAGAAGAAGGCCTACGAGCGTCTGGACGAAGAGGAAAAGATCAACGAAGCGTCCGCGCTCTGGGCCCGCCCCAAGGCGGACATCACGCCGGAACAGTACGAGGAGTTCTACAAGCACGTCTCCCACGACTTCGAGGGCCCGCTCGCCTGGTCCCACGCCCGCGTCGAGGGTCGGCAGGAATACACCGAACTGCTCTACGTTCCCAAGCGAGCGCCCTTCGATCTCTACGATCGCGAACACCGCCGTGGCATCAAGCTCTACGTGCGGCGTGTCTTCATCATGGACGACGCCGAGCAGCTCATGCCGGCCTACCTGCGCTTCGTGCGCGGGGTGATCGACTCCAACGATCTGCCGCTCAACGTCTCGCGCGAGATCCTCCAGCAGTCGCGGGACGTCGACGCCATCCGCAGCGGTTGCGTCAAGAAGGTGCTGGGTCTGCTCGACGAGCTCGCCGAGAACGACAAGGAGAAGTACACGACCTTCTGGAAGGAGTTCGGCCGCGTCCTCAAGGAAGGCATCGGCGAGGACTTCGCCAACCGCGAGCGCATCGCGAAGCTGCTGCGCTTCTCCTCGACCCATCTCGACACGCCGGAGGAGTCCGTCTCGCTGGCCGACTACGTCGGTCGCATGAAGGAAGGCCAGGAGAAGATCTACTTCATCACCGCCGACACCTTTGCCGCCGCCCGCAACTCCCCGCACCTGGAGATCTTCCGCAAGAAGGGCGTCGAAGTCCTGCTGCTGCACGACCGCGTGGACGAGTGGGTCGTCGCCAGCCTGACCGAGTTCGAAGGCAAGCCGCTCGCCTCCGTCGCCAAGGGCGACCTGGACCTCGGCAAGCTGGAGGACGAGAAGGAGAAGGAGGCCCAGAAGCAGGAGGCGGAGAGCTTCAAGGAACTGACGGAGCG
>CAZEDA010000182.1:0-7076 GCA_964510915.1 uncultured Rhodocyclaceae bacterium
GGGGTCAGGTCTTGCATTCAAGCACAACGAACAGACATCCGCGAGGAGGACTGGGTCTGGTCTTGCCGCACCACATTCCCTTCGCCATCGCTCTAGCAGGGTGAATGAATGTGGGTGAAAGGGCTCGCACCTGCCTTCAAGCCACCGCCCCTATCAGTTTCCCGACCCCCTTTCAGTTTTCACCGTCCACACCGCAGGCCTTCGGGGCGCTCCATTCTCCTGCTTCTCGCCGCTCCCGCGGATGACGGTCCGCTCGTAGCGATCGGCGCGCAATTTCACTCCTCCCGCACCCCCATCTTCTGGCGATAATGCGGTGCCCGGATCGCGCCGGTCTCCGTCACGGCGACCGCCGCTTCAGACCGCACCGCCGCCGTTCGATGGCGCTGTGCGGCACGTCGCGCACGCCGTTCCGGGTTCAATCGGCTAAACCTACAACAGAAGTTCGGATTTCGATTGCGGCGAAACGACATTCCCGCCTGCTGCCCTGAGTCTTTGCCGGCAGGCGGCGCATCCGGCGTAAGGGGTATTCCATCGCGAGAGAGCGGCACAGCGCTTGCTCCCGCGAGGCTGGTCTCTCGCGCAACGCTGCATGACTCCTCATTTCCCGCTCCCGGGCTCGTTGCCCGCAGCGGGACGCCATGCCGATGAACGCAAGACCTTTTTCCTCGGCAAGCGGCGGTTCTGCAATCGCCCCTGGCCCGAGCCCCTGCCCTGCTTCTCCATACCTGTGATGCGGTCGACCCTTCCGGAAGTTCTCGCACGTCGTGCGGTGCATTCGCCCCACAAAGTGGCGTTCTCGTTCCTCGCCGACGGCGAGACGCTCGATGAAACGGTGACGTTCTCCGAGCTGCACCAGCGGGTCGCGTCCCTCGCCCGCCATCTGGTTGCAAGCACCCGGCCGAACGATCGGGTGCTCCTGCTCTATCCGGCGGGGATCGACTATGTGGTCGCGGTCCTCGGGTGCCTGTACGCGGGCCGCATCGCGGTGCCGGCGTACCCGCCCAAGCTCCGGCGGCCGGACCCGCGGTTCGCCGCCATCGTGGCCGACTGCGCGCCGGGCATCACCCTGACGGACGCCGAGACGGCCGCGCGCCTGCCCTCCTACGACGATGCCGTGGTCCGGGCGCTCCCGCCCGTGGTGAGCTGGTCGGGGCGCCGTGCCGACAGCGCAGAGCCGGCCCCCGTCCTGCCGCTGCCGGCGCTGTCGGACGTGGCACTGCTTCAGTACACGTCGGGCTCCACCGCAAACCCGAAGGGTGTCGTGCTGACGCACGGCAATCTCGTGGCCAACATCGCCGCGATCCAGTCGCAGTTCGACCTCCACGAAGACGCCGTCGCGCTGTCCTGGCTCCCGCCGTATCACGACATGGGGCTCATCGGCTTCATCTTCGGCGCGCTCTACCTCGGGTGCCACCTGGTGCTGATGCCCCCGGCGTCGTTCGTGCAGCGTCCGCTGCGCTGGCTGCAGGCCATCGACCGGTTTCGCGTGTCCATCTCCGGCGCGCCCAACTTCGGCTACGAGCAGTGCCTCCGGAAAATCAGCCCGGCCGAACGTGCCGCCCTCGATCTCCGGTCATGGAAGCGCGCTCTCAACGGGGCCGAGCCGGTGAGCGCCGCCACCCTGCAGGAGTTCGCCCGGGCGTTCTCCGTGGCCGGCTTCGATGCGGGCGCGCTCACGCCCTGCTACGGCCTCGCCGAGGCCACGCTGCTCGTGAGCGGCAAGCCCGCGGCCACTGCACCCGTGATCGCTGCGTTCGACGACGCTGCGCTCGCAGCCCACGAGGCCCGGGCCCCAGCCGGCGATGCCGATAGCGGCGGGTGCCGCCTCGTGTCTTCGGGGCGCGTAGCCGCCGGGACCACGGTGCTGATCGTGGGCGCCGAAAGCACCGAGCCGCTCCCCGACGGGCGGATCGGCGAGATCTGCATCTCGGGCGACGGGGTCACGCGCGGCTACTGGAACGCCGAGGCCCGCGCGGCAGAGCTCTTCTTCGAGCGCGACGGCAGGACATTCCTGCGCACCGGCGACCTGGGCTTCCTTCGGGAAGGCGAGCTGTTCGTCACCGGGCGGATCAAGGATCTCATCATCCTGCGCGGGCGCAATCACTACCCGCAGGACATCGAACACACCGCCGGCCACGCGCACGCGCTGCTGCAGCCCGGGGCCGCCGCCGCGTTCTCCGTCGCCATCGACGGTGCCGAGCAGCTGGTGGTGGCGGTGGAAGTCACGAGGGCGTTCCGCACCGGGGACGAAGCCGCGGTCACGGCATCGATCACCGAGGCCATTGCCACCCAGCACGGCATCGTGGCCCACGCGGTCGCGCTGCTGCGTCCGGCGCACCTCCCACGCACGAGCAGCGGCAAGGTGCGGCGCAGTGCCTGCCGGCAGATGTGGCTGGAGGGCGCTCTGCCGCTCGCGGTCGAGGGCGCCGCGGCGCCGGCTGCCACCACCGCGCGCGCACCAGCCCCCGTCCCCGCCCGCAATGCGAGGTCGGCCGCCACCGCCGACGCGCTGATCGCGTGGCTGCGCGAGTACGGTGCCACGCGCATCAATTCGCGGGTCATCGACGAGCGGCGCACGATCCCGCCCTACGTCGTGCTCGACTTCGGCAACCGCGGGCTGATGGGCCTCCAGGTGGCGGAGACCTTCGGCGGGCTCGATCTGTCCCACGTGGATGCCCTGCGCGTCATGGAGCAGGTGGCCGCGATCGACCTGACGCTGGCGTCGCTGCTCGGCGTGCATCAGGCGCTGGGCACGCGCCCGATCAAGCACTTTGCGTCCGCGGCCCGGCAGCGCGAGCTGCTGCCCGCCATCGCCACGGGTCGGGAGCTGGCCGCCTTTGCGCTCACGGAGCCCGCCGCCGGTTCCAACCCGCTCGCGCTGCAGACCCGGGCCGTGCCCCAGCCGGACGGCGGGTGGAAGCTTTACGGCCAGAAGGAATGGATCGGTCTCGCGTCGTGGGCGGGGGTGATCACCGTCTTCGCCCAGCTGTACGACACCGCGAACCGGCCGCGCGGGATCACGGCGTTCGTGGTGCGGCAGGGCGCGCCGGGGCTCCGTCATGGGCCGGAGGCTCTCACCATGGGCGTGCGCGGCATGGTGCAGAACCGCCTGTTCCTCGAAGGCGTCCCGGTCTCGGCTGCCGACATGCTGGGGCAACCGGGCGACGGCATGGCCGTGGCGCAGGACGCCATGATGTTCGGCCGACTGGGCCTGGGCGTGATGAGCCTCGCCGCGATGAAGCGCTCCGCGCAGCTGATGCTGCAGTACGCGAGCGCGCGGACGATCTCCACGGGTCGCCTGCTCGACAATCCGGTGACGCTGACCCGCCTCAACACGCTCACGTCGGCCATCGACGCGACGGACGCGCTGGTCTACACCATCGCCCGCTGGCTGGATGAAGGGCTGCCGGTTCCCCCGGCGCTTTTCATGGCGGTGAAGATCACCGCGCCGGAACTGCTGGGCCACGCCGTGGACGACCTCGTCCAGCTGCTGGGCGGGCGCGGGTACATCGAGCCCAACCTCGTGCCGCAACTGCTGCGCGATGCGCGGCTCATCCGCATCTTCGAAGGGCCGACCGAAACGCTGACCATGGCGCTCGGCACCTACCTGACGCGTGACGCCACGGGCCTCCTGCAGTTCGTGGCGTCCCACCTGCCGCGCGGCGACGTGGCAACGCGCATGCGCGGGCTCCTGGCGCGGTGCAATCCGCACGGACGCTCGCTGCACGGGTGGACCATCTACCAGCTGGGCGACTACGCGGCGTACGCCCTCATGCTGGCGGCCGCGCACCAGCACGCTGGCACGGACCAGTCGACGGATACCGTGCGGTGGCTCGAGCGACTGCTCGCCGACAAGGAGGCGATGCTCGCCGCGCGGTCCTTCCAGGACATCGCGCCCGCATCGGCAAACGACCTCAGCGCGCGCATTGCGCACTACGCGGGCACCATCGGCAACGTGACGCAAACGCTGGCTGGGGAGGATCACCAGCCGGACCCTCTGTTGTACGGGGTACCCCAAT
Source organism: uncultured Rhodocyclaceae bacterium (assembly GCA_964510915.1). Classification (GTDB taxonomy): domain Bacteria; phylum Pseudomonadota; class Gammaproteobacteria; order Burkholderiales. Next base: position 4,020 of record CAZEDA010000182.1, read on the forward strand.
CGCCGCCGCCGGTTGCCGTTGTCCCGAAGGCTGCGGAAGTCGGTGGCACACCCGCGGTTGCGCAGGACACCGGACCGGTCGACCAGGCCCTGCGCCTCTACCTCTCGAAGCTGCTCAAGGTCCCGCCCGGCGACATCGACGGCAACCGGCCGCTCGTGCAGTACGGACTCGACTCGCTGGCACTGGTCGAGCTGCAGTTCCACGTGGAAAGGACTTTCGGCTACACCGTCTCGGCGGAGGCCTTCTTCGATCAGCTGACGCTGAACGGACTGACATCACGGATCGCCGCGGCCGGTACCGGGCCTCTGCTTGCGGCTGACGAACCATTCGTCGGTGCAGCAGCATCTGCGTCCGTTGCTGCCGAGCCTGAAGCCTCGCCCATTGTGCCCGTGGTCTCGCGCGCTTCCGACGTGGTACGCGCGGCCCCTGCCGAGCCGGCACGGCGCCCGGCGGGCGGCATGGACTTCAGCCTCTTCTTCTTCTCCGACAACGCCGCCGGCCACCGCGAGAATCCCTACCAGCTGCTGCTCGATGCGGCCCGGTATGCCGACACCGCAGGATTCGCCGCGGTGTGGGTTCCGGAGCGGCACTTCCACCCGTTCGGCGGGCTTTATCCCAACCCGTCGGTCGTGGCGGCGGCGCTCAGCATGGTGACGCGGAACGTGCGGTTGCGTGCCGGCAGCGTGGTGCTCCCGCTGCATCACCCCGCGCGCGTAGCCGAAGAGTGGGCCGTGGTCGACAACCTGTCGGGCGGTCGCGTGGACCTCGCGTTCACGCCCGGGTGGAGCGTCAACGACTTCGCGCTGGCGCAGGAGCGCTACGCCACGCGCCTCGACAGCATGTTCGAGAGCCTGCGCACCTTCGAGGCCTTGTGGCGCGGTGAAGCGGGCTCGTTCACCAACGGCGTCGGAGAGCCGGTCGAACTGTCGGTGTTTCCGCGCCCGCATCACGCGGAGCGCACCGTCTGGCTCACGTGTACCCGCGGGCGCGAGCGGTTCGAGAAGGCGGGCGAACTCGGTGCGAACGTCCTCACGGCGCTGCTCATGCAGACCAGCGAAGAACTCGCGGACAACATCGCCGCGTACCGCGCCAGCCGCGCGCGCCACGGCTTCGATCCCGCTACTGGCGTAGTGACGCTCATGCTGCACACTTACCTGGGGAAGGATCTCGCGGCCGTCCGCGAACTCGTGCGCGAACCGCTGCACGAGTACCTCGTGTCGTCGATCCAGCTTTGGGGGATGACGGAGCGGTCGCTGGAGCAGTTGGCACCGGCCGAGCGTTCACGCGTGATCGAGGCCGCGCTCGAACGCTACATCCGCACCAGTTCCCTCATCGGCACGCCAGAGACCGCGGCGGGCATGGTCGAACATCTGCAGCGCCTGGGTGTGAACGAGATCGCCTGCCTGATCGACTTCGGGGTCGACGACGCGCACACGCTGGAGGGGCTGAGGATGATCGGTCGGCTGCGTGACCACCACAACGCCAACCGCGCAGCACCGCCCCAGGCGCTCGCGCCGGTCAGCGAGATGCTCCACACCGGCGATCCGGCTGTTGCCGAAGCGCCGCTTCCGTTCTTCTGAGGCCTGCCATGCCCGTGCGACCGTTTGCAGGGAAGACGCCCGGCATCGCCCCCACCGCGCTGGTCGACGACACCGCCGTGATCATCGGGGACGTCACCGTGGGCGAGCAAAGCTCCATCTGGCCCCTCGCTGTGGTCCGCGGCGACGTCGGGCCCGTGCATATCGGCCGGGACACCAACATCCAGGACGGCTGCATCCTGCACGGCACGCCTGCCGGCCCCACCGCCCCGCACGGGGAGTTCGTCACCGTCGGCGACCGCGTCACCGTGGGTCATGGCGCCGTGCTGCACGGCTGCAAGGTCGGGAACGACTGCCTGGTCGGCATGCGCGCCGTGATCATGGACGGCGCAGTGGTCCCGGACAACACCGTGATCGCCGCGAACGGCGTGGTGCCACCCGGCATGCAACTCGAACCCGGCTGCGTGTGGGCAGGCAACCCGGTGCGCAAGCTGCGCGCGCTGACCGAGCAGGAGCACGCCCTGCTAAGAGAGTCGGCCCGACACTACGTGGAGCTGGCCGAGCAGTACCGGAGCGACAAGGACCACCAGGAAGACCCGCCGGCCTCCGCGTAGCGGCTGGAGAACGCGGCGGCCGGGAAAGATTCCCCCCAGATGCTGCCCGATACCGCCAACTCGCCAGAACTGGTGAAGCCTCCGGGGCGGGGATAGCCAGCGGATTCGGACAGCGCTACTCTGTTGCGGAAGTTGGCGGCGCCAAAGCGGAGGCCGCCGGCGCTGGAAACTCCACAGGAAGGCCGAATGGCATGGGGCGCTGGAGGTAACTCTATGAATGCTATGGGCAGCAGGCCGGATCTATACGTCAAACGATGTGGAGTTCCGCGTCCTTTGAGAACGGCAGTACGTTGGGCCTAAAGAACAACCGTCCTGGAGCCCCCATGCTTATTCGCCAAGCCAACGTCGAAGACCTCGATCAACTCGTCCCACTTTTCGATGGATACCGGCAGTTCTATGGAAGAGCAGCCGACTTAAACGCAGCACGCGCCTTTCTGCATGAACGTTTCAAGAATAGTCAGTCGACTATCTTCTTGGCTATGGACGATTCTGGTCGGGCGCTTGGTTTTACTCAGCTATATCCGAGCTTTTCATCGGTGTCCCTCGCGAAGACACTGATCCTCAATGACCTATTCGTTTCCCCGGACGCACGTCGTGCCGGCGTGGCGGCTGCCTTGCTGGAAGCGGCTGCCCGGTACGGTCGCTCAATCGAAGCAATTCGGTTAACCCTAACGACCGGGATCGCGAATGACACCGCAAAGGCCCTCTATGTATCGCAGGGATGGCAACAGGATGAAGCGTTTCACGTGTTCCATCTGGGGCTTTAGGCCTAACCAGCCGTTGGAGCCGACGCCTCCGTGCTGCGCACTCCGGCGCGGCTCAACGGCGCGTTGGGCCTAGCGACATGCCGGTCCTGATCTGGAAAGCGCCCATGCGCTACTACTCAATGCGTGATGAGGCTGCGT
>CAZEDA010000183.1:0-7055 GCA_964510915.1 uncultured Rhodocyclaceae bacterium
ACGCTGCTGGGCATTGGCGAGTTCCTGCCGTACTTCCGCGAGCAGGCGATGGACGTCGCCATCATCGACACGCCGTGGAACGGCGTGTGGCAGTCGATGAAGATCGCCCACCTCGCCGACGCGCATGAGGTGAACGTGGCGCCCCACAACTTCTACGGTCATCTGTGCACGATGATGAACGCGCACTTCTCGGCCGCCGTGCCGAACCTGCGCATCATGGAGACCGACATCGACCGCCTGCCGTGGGATCACGAACTGTTCACCCACGTGCCGGAGTTCGTGGATGGCTACCTCGTGATGCCGGACCGTCCGGGCTGGGGTACGGAACCCGTGGAGGAAGCGCTCGCGGCCCATCCGCCCAAGGGGCAGACAGGCCTGCTCAACTACGGGTCGGCGAAGAAGTGATGCCGCGCGATCAGGCCGGGCGGGCAGCCGCCCGCTCCTGATCGATCAGCACGCGCCGCAGGATCTTGCCCGACGGCGACTTCGGGATGCTCTCGACGATGGCGACGCGACGCACCTTCTTGAATGGTGCGACGTGCTCCGCCACGAACGCCATGATCTGCTCGGGCGTGAGCGGCGCGCGCAGCACGACGAAGGCCTTGGGGACTTCGCCGGTTTCCTCGTCGGGGCTGGGGATCACCGCGGCATCCGCGATGGCGGGGTGACGCAGCAGCAGGGCTTCGAGTTCCGCCGGTGCGACCTGATAGCCGTTGTGCTTGATGAGTTCCTTCACGCGGTCGACGATGTAGAAGTAGCCGTCGTCGTCGACGTAGGCGACGTCACCCGTGCGCAGCCAGCCGTCGGGCAGCAGCATGTCGCGCGTGGCCTCGGGCTTCTTGAAGTACCCCTGCATCACGTTGGGCCCGCGCATCCACAGCTCGCCGCGCTCGTTGGGGCCGACGTCCTGGCCGGTGGCGACGTCGACGATGCGGGCCTCCATGTTGGGCCACACCAGCCCCACCGACCCGACGCGGTTGTGGTCCGGACCTTCGAGATTGGTGATGGAGGCGCCCGCGAACTCGGTCATTCCGTAGCCCTGCATGACGCTGCAGCCCACGCGCTTCGCACAGGCAGCCTCGACCTCCGCGCCGAGCGGGGCTGCGCCCGAGCCGATCTGCCGCAGGCTCGACAGGTCGTAGGATTCCACGGCCGGGTGCTTGGCGAGGCCCAGGACGATGGGCGGCACCAGCGGCGCATAGGTGACGCGGTACTTCTGCACGCACTCCAGGAACTGCACGAAGTCGAAGCGCGCCATCGACACCAGCGTGAAGCCGCGGCGCAGCCCGCGCAGCAGAATGAGCACCATGCCGTAGATGTGGAAGAACGGCAGCACGGCGATGACGGTTTCCTCCTGCACGTCGCCGCTCAGCAGATTCTCGGCCTGGAGCAGCTGCGCCACGATGTTCCGGTGCGTGAGCATCACGCCCTTCGGCACGCCGCTCGTGCCGCTGGAGTAGGGCAGTGCCGCGAGATCAGCGGCGGGGTTCACGCGGACAGTCGGCGCGGGGCCGCTACCCATCAGCGCGCTGAACGGGCTGGTACCGGGAGCCTCGCCGACACTGAACACTTCCTGCACGGCAGTCCCCTTGCTCGCCGCCACGCAGGCTTCGGAGAGCGGCCCGACGGTCATCAGGAACTTGGCGCCGGTCTCCTCCAACTGATGCGCGATCTCGTCGCGCGTGTAGAGCGGGTTCATCGTGGTGACGATGCCGCCGAGGCGATTGACCGCCAGGAACGCGATGGCGTACTCGGGCACGTTCGGCGCGCAGATCGCGAACACGTCGCCGCGCACGAAGCCGCGCGACGCGAGGCCCGCTGCCATGGCCTCGATGCCTCGCCGCAGATCGGCGAAGGTGAGCGTGCGGCCGGACGGCCCGTCGATGATGGCGGGTTTGTCGCCGAGTTCCGCGAAGCGCGTCATCACGAAGTCGCACAGCGCGACGTCGGGAATCTCGAGATCGGGTAGCGGGCTGCGAATGATCATGGTGTTCTCCTCGTGTTCTTGTTCGCGCCGGCGGGTAGCCGTCAGTCGGGGGTTCTGGGGTGGGCGCGGCCCATCGGTTCGATGGTGCCCATGTGGAAGCGGTACTCGCCCCGCTGCCGGTCGGCGTAGTAGTGCCGCAGGGTGTTGCGCACGGTGATGAAGGCGAGATCGTCCCAGGGCACGTCGCTCTCGGCGACGAGACGTGTCTCCAGGGTTTCCTCGCCGGGATGAAAGTCGAGATCGAGCAGGGTGGCGCGAAACAGCATGTACACCTGATCGATATGCGGAATGTTGTACACGGCGTAGAGCGTGAGGTTGTCCACGCGGGCGTTGGCTTCCTCGAGGGTTTCGCGCGCGGCGCCGGCCGCGGTGGTCTCGCCGTTTTCCATGAAGCCCGCCGGCACCGTCCAGAAGCCGTGCCGCGGCTCGATGGCCCGGCGGCACAGGAGGATGCGGTCTTCCCATTCGGGGATGCAGCCCACCACCAGCTTGGGGTTCTGGTAGTGGATCGTGCCGCAGGCATCGCAGACCCAGCGCGGCCGGTTGTCCCCGGCGGGGATCTTCTTCGAGACGGACGCGCCGCAGTCGCTGCAGAATTTCATGGGGATTGCCGGAGGATGGTCTGGGGAAGGACGGATCAAGTGGAGCGACTGCACCACTTGATCAGTCCTTCTCTGGCGATTATGGCGGAAAGCCGCGCCGGCTGACCATCGTGCAGCGCGAGAACGTAGAATCCGTCGCATGAAACCTTCCGCCGTTGCCGCCATCCTCGATCGCGAATTCTCCGCCGCTGCCGGCGGCCTCCACACGCCTGTGATGCTCTGGGGGCCGCCCGGAGTGGGCAAGAGCGACATCGTCCGCGCCCTGTCCCGGCGCACGAACGTGGGGCTGATCGATCTGCGCCTGTCGCAACTGGAACCCACGGACCTGCGGGGCATCCCCTTCCGCGAGGGAGATCGGGTGGAATGGTCGGTGCCGTCGATGCTCCCGGACGTGCATCGCCACGGCAATCGCGGCATTCTTTTCCTGGACGAGATCAACGCCGCCGCGCCCACGGTGACCGCCGCGGCGTACCAGCTCATCCTCGACCGCCGCCTCGGCGACTACGCCGTGCCCTCGGGCTGGGCGATCTTCGCCGCGGGCAACCGCCAGGGCGACCGGGGGGTCACCTACGCCATGCCGGCGCCACTCGCCAACCGGTTCACCCACTACGAGCTGGAGCCGGACGTCGACGACTGGGTCGCCTGGGCGCATGCCAATGCCGTCGACCCGCGCGTGATCGCCTTCCTGCGCTTCCGCCCCGAACTGCTGTTCGATTTCGATCCGGCGCGCAGCCCCATCGCCTTTCCGTCGCCGCGCACCTGGGAGTACGCGAACCGCGCACTGGAGAAGTTCTCGGCGATGCCCGAACTCGTGCTCGATGCGCTGCAGGCCTGCGTGGGCCGCGCGGCGGGTGCGGAGTTGAAGGCCTTCATCGATCACATGGAGCATCTGCCCGATGTCGATGCGATCGCTCGTGGTGAATCGCAACCGATGCCGGTGCCGGTGGATCTCCAGTATGGCGTGGCGGCTGCTCTCGTGCGTCGAGCGGTGCGCGTGGCGCGCACGCCGGAGTCCAACCGCGTGCTCTCCCATATCCTCGCTTATGCGCGGCGCTTCCCGCAGCGGGAGATGGGCGTGATGCTGGTGACCGATCTGCAGCGCGCCATCGGCCGCCCGCTCATCGACGTGCCCGAGTTCGGCGAATGGGCCGAGAGCCTCGGGGATCTCATCGTGCCCGATCGCACCGTCCACTGACCGGGCGCGCGCCGTGGACGACGACGAAGCCCGGGCCCGTGCGAGGATCGCTGCCGGCCGCACGCGGCTCATCCTCGACCGGCCGTTCATCGGCACGCTCACGCTCCACCTCGACCCCGTGGCGGCAGACCCGGCCTGGTGCGACACGCTCGGCACGGACGGCACGCATCTGTGGTTCAACCCGGCGTTCGTGAACGCGCTGGGATTCGAGCATCTCCAGTTCTGGCTGGCGCACGAGGCCCTGCATTGCGCACTGGGCCACATGGCGCGACGCGCCCACCGGCTGCGCCGACGCTGGGATCTCGCCTGCGACCACGCGGTGAACCAGCTGCTGCACGACGACGGCCTGACCGTCCCGCCCGGCGCCCCCATCGACGCGCGGTTTCGCGGGCTCGCGGCCGAGGAGATCTACCCGCTCCTCCCGGAGGACACGGAGACGGAGTCCATCGACCGCCATGTGTTCGAGCGCGATGGCGCCGGCGGCGGGCTGGCGGGGTTTCTGGGAGAGACGAGCCTCGGTGCCGGCGACCAGGGCGGCGTGGTGTCGGCGTCGACAGGAGAAACCGGTGCGCAGCCGGACGAAGCCGCCGAGGATTCGTGGGACGACGCCGGATACGAAAAGCGCCGCAAGGCCCCCGCAGGCAGTCGCGACACGGTGGCCATGCCGCGGCCGAGCCCCATGGAACTGGAACAACTGTGGCGCAGCCGCCTCGCCACGGCAGCCCAGGCAGCGCGCGATGCCGGGCGCCTCGGCCAGTCGTGGGCCCGTGTTCTGGAAAAGCTCATCGCCCCGACGCTGCCCTGGCGCGCACTGCTCGCCCGCTACGTCGTGACAGCCGCGCGCGAGGACTACACCTTCCAGCGCCCGCCGCGGCGCGATGGCACGGCGATCCTGCCGCGCCTCGCACGCGGGTCCATGCGCATTGTCGCCGTCCTCGACACGAGTGGCTCCATCACCGCCAACGAACTGAACGAGTTCGCGCAGGAGCTGGACGCGTTGAAGGCCCAGGTGCGCGCCGAGCTCACGATCCACGCGTGTGACGAGCGCCTCGCGCCCGACGGGCCCTGGGTGTTCGACCCGTGGGAGCCGGTGCAATTGCCGGAGAGCGTATCGGGCGGTGGCGGCACTCGCTTTACACCTGTATTCGAGTGGGTGGAGCGTGCGGCGATCGTCCCCGACCTGCTGGTGTACTTCACCGATGCACAGGGCGAGTTTCCCCCCGACGAGCCGCCGTATCCCGTGCTCTGGCTGGTGAAGGGGCGGGCGCCGGTACCCTTCGGGGAGCGGGTGCAGCTCAACTGACTCCGGTGGCATGCCGGGCCGTGACTGGCATATAGTTGTCGCGGGAGAAAAGGGGAGGGGACGATGAGACAGCTTCTCGGCCTGATGACGCTGGCGGCCGTGTGCCTGCCTGCTGCAGTGCACAGCGACGAGACGTCGCACTTCGAAGGCAAGGTCGTCGTGGAGTGGCTGGACGACAACCCGTTCGTGCCGACCATGCGCATCGTGCAGGACTTCGCCTTCCGCCAGGCCGCGGGCAAGGTCTGGCCCGTTCCCGGTGGCGAGGTGCTGCAGGGCAAGAGCATGCCGCCGCTGTTTCGCGATCGCATCGGCTCGCCCTTCGAAGGCTCTTTCCGCAAGTCCGCCGTCGTGTACGACTACGCCACGCAGTCCATGAAGGAACCCTGGCGTGACGCGCAGCGGATGTTCTACGAGGCCGCGGTCGCCGAAGGCGTGATGCCCGCCGAGGCCAAGGCCATGTATCTCGTCCTGCAGGCGCAGGGGTCACGATGGGAAGTGCCCGATTCCCGCTGCTATGGCTTCTGCCACGGCAAGACCGAGAAACTCATCTGGCGGCCCATGACCGACGATGTGCGCCTCGCGGACATGCTCAATTGGGTCCGCGCGAACGACCCCAGCATGGAAGACGTGGAGCGCCGCGCCCGCGCCGCGATTCTCGACCCCGGCCCGCACATCTTCCCGCACGACCGGTGCCGCGTGTACTCGGGTTCCACGCTGGTGAAGAAGCTCTGCTGAGGCGCGCGACCGCGCGATTCCCGTAGCCCGGACGAGGCCCCAACGGGCTGACTCCGGGGCTAACGCCCTCAACCGCGTCTTCGCACATTCCCCGGAGTCGGGCCTACTGGCCCTCGTCCGGGCTACGGGGTAACTGGAAAGCCTCGGCGAGGAGCGAATACGAACGCCGACGCGCTTCCGGATCGAACGTCCACGTGACGATGACGAGTTCGTCGAGACCCAACCGATCGGCGAGCGCCGTGAGCTTCGTCGCCACCTGCTCGCCCGTGCCGACGAACGCCTTGCTCCGCAACCGCTCCACCACCGCCCACTCCTGCGGCGTGTACGGGTAGGCCTCGGCTTCCTCCGGCGAGACGAGCGGCTTGCGCAACCCCTGCTCGAACCCTACGCGCCACAGCTCGCGTGTCTTGAGCAATCGCCACGCTTCGGCCTCCGTATCCGCCGCCAGCGCCCAAACGCAGATCGTTGCCTTGGGCTCTGCGAGAACGGCGCTCGGCCGGAAGTTGCGGCGATAGAGCGTGAGTGCCTCTTCCGTCCCGCGTCCATCGCTGAAGAAATACGCATACGCATAGGGCAACCCGAAATGCGCGGCGAGCTGCGCCCCGTAGTCCGAACTGCCGAGGATCCACATCTCCGGCGTCGTCGGGCCGGTCGGGTGGGCCTTGATCGTGCGGAACGGATGGTTGTCCTGCAGCGGCGCGCCCGACACCCACGCACTCAGGTCGATGACCTGCTGCGGGAAATCGTCCGCGGCGTTGGCATGCGGGTTGAGCGCGTAAGCCGTGAGTCGGTCCGACCCCGGCGCTCGGCCGAGCCCGAGATCGATGCGCCCCGGCGCAATGGCTTCGAGCACGCGGAATTGTTCGGCCACCTTCAGCGCCGAGTAGTGGGGGAGCATCACCCCCGCACTGCCCACACGGATGCGCGACGTGGTGGCGGCGATGGCGGCCATCAGCACCTCCGGCGCCGTGCCGACGATGCTGTCGCTGTTGTGATGTTCCGAGACCCAGTACCGGTGGTAACCGAGTGCCTCACAGTGCTGCGCGAGCGCGATGGATTCGCGGATGGCGGCGTCCTGCGACTGATTGGCCGCGGCGGTGGTCTGATCGAGGATGGAGAGCTTCACGGTGGTGCCAGGTCCCTTGTTCGTTTCGCGGTGACGGATCAGTACAACCCCGACGGCATGACCGTCATGAACCTCTTCCCGGCTGGTCTCTCCACCACCACCGAGTC
>CAZEDA010000184.1:0-7045 GCA_964510915.1 uncultured Rhodocyclaceae bacterium
GATTCCTTCGCCCGCGCGAGGGCCTGCTCCGCTTCCTTGCGGGCGCTGATGTCGGCGACGGTTCCCATCACCCTCAGGGCCATGCCCGCGGCCGACCGGTCGATCACTTTCCCGCGCACATGCACCCACTGCCATGTGCCGTCGCGTCGGCGGAGCCGGAAATCCTGCGCGAGTTCCGGGCGCTCGTTGCGGAGCATGCTGCGGATCGAGTCGCGCATCGTCGCGAAGTCATCCGGATGGACCGTCTGCAGGAATTCCGTGAGAGGAAGGCTGAGCGCTGCCTCGCGGTCCCCGGTCAGCGATCCCCACTCCTTGCTCACGTAGGTTTCCCCGCTCGCCCCATCGCAGTCGAAGAACGCGACGACGGACGCTTCGAGTGCGAGATGCAGTCTGGCCTCGGCCTCCCGCAGGGCCCGGGTGCGGCCTTCCACCTCGGTCTCCAGCTTCTGGCTGTAGCGCTCGAGGATCTGGTCGCGCTCCTGCATCTGCTCCAGCATGACGTTGAAGCCGTCGATCAGCTTGCCCACCTCGTCATTGCCTTTCCGGGCGGCCCTCAGGGTGTAATCCCGCGTCAGCGCGATCTCCTCTGCAGTCCGGGAGAGAGAGAGGATGGGTTCGGAGATGAGTCTCTGCAGCCGCCGCGACAGGGGCAGCGCCACCAGGAACAGCACGGCGACCATTGCCGCGCCCACGAAAGCCAGCTTCGTCATGAGGCTGCGCCAGACCGGGCCGAGATCGGCATCGAGGCGGACGGCGCCGACGGTGCGGCCGTCGGTCAGGACCAGCGGCTCCGCCATGGTAGTGATCGACGCGCCGGCGGTCCCGTCGAACCAGGCCGGGGGGCCTTGTGTGCCGGCCGGGGACCGGACATAGCTGGCGACCACTTCGCCGTCCGGCCGGACGATCTGGGCAGACACCACCTCGTCCCTTCCGGCGAGGGCGGCGAGAACGCTCGATGCCGTGGCGGTGTCGCTGTCCTGCACGGCCTTGGCGCTGCTCGCGGCGATCATGCCGGCGATGCCGGAAAGGTCTTGCCGGATGGTGTGGCGGGTCGTGCCGATCTCGATGGCGGCGAAGGCGGCAAAGCAGAGCGTGACGCCGACGACTGTCGTGAGCATCCCGATGGCCGTGATCTTGTCGGCTAGCGACCAGTGGCGCGTGACCCGAAGCTTCACTCGACGGTTCTCCGGGCGACCGCGGTCTTTCCATGCCGCTGACGCGGGCATGAGGATTCCGTCCGGGGTGTGTTGCCGGCGCTGACAAGCCGCCGTTCCCTGAAGAACACGCTGACTGAAACTCCCATCCGATGACCGAAGGGTTATCGGCATGGGAGGGGGGCTTCTTCAGGTCGAAGATCGGTCGTTTTGCGGGGAAAGCATGGGGAACGCGGGCCCCAAGGACAGGTGCAGGACTTCGAGCGGGTCTATGGAGACGGTACCCGGGCCAGGAGAGGCCCCAGGAATCGCCCGGTATGGCTGCCGGCGGCCGCCGCGATGACGGCCGGGGGGCCCTCCGCGACGACCTGCCCGCCTCCCGCGCCCCCCTCGGGCCCGAGGTCGACGACCCAGTCGGCGGTCTTGATCACGTCGAGGTTGTGCTCGATGACCACGATGGTGTTGCCGCGGTCGCGCAGACGGTGCAGCACCTCCAGCAGCAGCGCCACGTCCTGAAAGTGCAGGCCGGTGGTGGGCTCGTCCAGGATGTAGAGCGTGCTGCCGGTATCCCGCTTCGACAGTTCGAGGGCGAGCTTGATGCGCTGCGCTTCCCCCCCGGAAAGCGTGGTCGCGCTCTGGCCCAGCGTGATGTAGCCGAGCCCCACGTCGCGGAGCGTTTCCAGTTTTCGCGCGAGGATCGGGACGGCGTCGAAGAAGTCCCGGGCCTCGTCGACCGTGAGCCCCAGCACCTCGTGGATGTTGCGGCCCTTGTAGCGGACTTCCAGGGTCTCGCGGCCGTAGCGCCTGCCGTGGCACACCTCGCACGAGACGTACACGTCAGGGAGGAAGTGCATCTCGACCTTGACCACGCCGTCGCCCTGGCAGGCCTCGCAGCGCCCGCCCTTCACGTTGAAGGAGAACCGTCCCGGGCCATACCCGCGCTCCCGCGCGAGCGGTACGGCGGCGAACAACTCGCGGATCGGCGTGAGCAGGCCGGTATAGGTGGCAGGGTTGGAACGGGGCGTGCGGCCGATGGGGCTCTGGTCGACGTTCACCACCTTGTCGATCTGATCGAGCCCCGTGATCTCGTCGTGCGGCGCCGGGTCGTCATGGCTGCCGTGCAGGTGGCGCGCCGCCGCGCGGTAGAGCGTGTCGTTGACGAGGGTGGACTTGCCCGATCCGGAGACACCGGTCACGCAGACGAACAGGCCGATGGGAAAACGGACCTCGGTGCCGCGAAGATTGTTGCCCCGGGCGCCCCGGACCGTGATGGCGCGCGACCAGTCCGGAAGATGTTCGGACTGTGGCATCGGGATGCGGCGGCGTCCGGACAGGTATTGTCCGGTGATCGATACCGGCGACGCGGAGATCTCCGCAGGCGTTCCCTCGGCGATGACCCGACCGCCATGCACACCAGCGCCGGGCCCCATGTCGACCACGTGATCGGCGCGGAGGATCGCGTCCTCGTCGTGCTCCACCACGATCACGGAGTTGCCCAGGTCGCGCAGGCGTTCCAGCGTGACGAGCAGCCGTTCGTTGTCGCGCTGATGCAGGCCGATGGAGGGCTCGTCGAGCACGTACATCACTCCCGTGAGGCCTGTCCCGATCTGGCTCGCGAGCCGGATGCGCTGCGCTTCACCGCCCGAGAGGGTGTCGGCCGCACGGTCCAGCGACAGATAGCCGAGGCCGACGCTGCCGAGGAAGCCGAGCCTTGCACGGATCTCGTGGACGATCCGTTCCGCGATCGTCGCGCGCGCACCTTCCAGCCGCAGCACCTCGAAGAATCGCACGGCGTCCTCGATGGGCAATGCCTCGACGGTTGGCAACGCGCGGTCCCCCACGAACACATTGCGCGCTTCCTTGCGCAGGCGCTGGCCGCCGCATTCGGAGCACGGCGCCGTCGTGAGGTACTTGGCGAGTTCCTCACGCACGAGGGCGGAGTCGGTCTCGCGATAGCGGCGCTCGATGCTCGGTACGACGCCCTCGAAGGTGTGCTCCCGCACGAGCGGGCGGCCTTTCTCGCCGGTGTAGACGAAGCGGATCTTCTCGCGGCCCGAACCGCGCAGGACCAGGTGCTGCGCGGGTTCCGGCAGCGACTCGAACGGCGTGTCGAGATCGAAGTTCGCGTGCGCCGCCAGGCTCTCCAGCATCTGGTAGAAGAACTGATTGCGGCGATCCCAGCCCTTGATGGCACCGGCCGAGAGCGACAGATGCGGCAGTGCGACGATCCGTTGCGGGTCGAAGAAGCTCTCGTGGCCGAGGCCGTCGCAGCGCGGGCAGGCGCCTGCGGGGTTGTTGAACGAGAAGAGCCTCGGCTCGAGTTCAGCCAGCGTGTAGTCGCAGTGCGGACACGCGAATCGTGCCGAATACGTGTGCTCCTCGGTGCCGTCGAGTTCGGCGATGGTCACGCGGCCATCCGCGAGGCGCATGGCCGTTTCCACGGATTCCGCGAGCCGCTGCGCACCATCCCGACGCACCCGCAGCCGGTCGATGACGACATCGAGGTTGTGCGGGCGGGAGCGCACGAGCTTCGGCGGCGGGTCGATCTCCACCACCTCGCCGTCAATCCGCACGCGCACGTAGCCCTGCGCGCGAAGGTCCTCCAGCCGGTCGAGGTGTTCGCCCTTGCGGCCCGACACGACGGGCGCGAGGATCATGATCCTCGTGTCTTCCGGCATGGTGAGGATCGTGTCCACCACCTGAGATACGGTCCGTGCGGTGAGGGGCACCTGATGTTCCGGGCAGCGCGGTTCGCCCACCCGGGCGAAGAGCAGCCGCAGGTAGTCGTGGATCTCCGTGACGGTACCGACCGTGGAGCGCGGATTGTGTCCGCCGGTCTTCTGCTCGATCGCGATGGCGGGCGAGAGCCCTTCGATATGGTCGACGTCCGGCTTCTCGCTCAGCTGCAGGAACTGGCGTGCGTAGGCCGACAGCGACTCGACGTAGCGGCGCTGTCCCTCGGCGTAGAGCGTGTCGAAGGCCAGCGAGGACTTGCCGGAGCCGGACAATCCGGTGATGACGACCAGCCTCCCGCGTGGAATGTCGAGGTCCACGTTCTTGAGGTTGTGCGTCCGCGCACCGCGCACGCGAATGAATTCCATGAAGGCAGGCCGGGGGCGGAGACTAATCGGCTAATATACCGCGGCTCGTTTTCCCCTCACAGTTTTCCCCGTGTCCATCTGCCATTCGTTCCCAGCCAGCGTCTCGGGCGCCCGTTGCGCGACCGTCATCACCGCTTCTGGGCGCGGTGACTTCCGCCGTCTGCAGCCCCGCCGATGAGAGGCCGTTCCTCCAGCACCACCCGGATGACGCCGACCGAACTGCGGTCGAGCATCGCTCTCGCGTCGGTTTCCGGTTTGCGACTGTTCGGCATGTTCGTGATTCTTCCGGTGTTCGCGCTGTTCGCCGAGGGACTGCCCGGCGGGGACGATCAGCGGCTCGTCGGTCTGGCCCTCGGCATCTACGGGCTGACCCAGGCCGTCCTGCAGGTGCCCTTCGGCTGGGTCTCCGACCGCTGGGGGCGCAAGCCGACCCTCTACACCGGCCTGCTCATCTTCGCGCTCGGCAGTTTCATCGCCGCGCTCTCCACGACCATCTATGGCGTCATCGCCGGGCGGGTAGTGCAGGGAGCAGGTGCCGTTTCGGCTGCTGCCATCGCCCTCACGGCGGACCTCACGCGGGAGGAAGTGCGCACCAAGGCCATGGCGATCATCGGCATCACCATCGGCGTGACGTTCGCTCTGTCCATGGGGGTCGGTCCGGTGCTCGACCGGCTGGTCGGCGTCCCGGGCATCTTTGCGATGACCGGCGTGCTGGCGCTGGGCTCCGTGGTGATGGTGCGCTTCGCCGTGCCGACTCCGCCGGCTGTCTCCGCCACCGCCGATCGGCCGAAGATCCGCGATGTGATGGGCGACCCGGAACTGCTGCGTCTCAACGTCGGCATCTTCGTCCTGCACGCGGCGCTGATGGCGCTGTTCGTGGTGATTCCCCTCATGCTCCGCTCCGCCGGCCTGGCGTCGCAGGACCAGTGGAAGCTGTACCTTCCCGTCATGAGCGCCGCCTTCCTGCTGATCATCCCGGTGATCGCGGTGGCCGAGCGCTACCACCGCCTCAAGCTTGCTTTCGTGGGTGCCATCGTGCTCATGGCCGCGGGTGTGGGACTGCTGGCCGTCGCGTCGGACTCTCTCATGGCCATCGGGGTGGGCCTGCTGATCTTCTTCAAGGCCTTCAACTTCCTGGAGGCGAGCCTGCCGTCGCTCACGTCCCGGCTCGCACCGGCCCGTGCCAAGGGCACTGCCGCCGGTGTGTTCGCTAGCGTCCAGTACCTCGGCACCTTCGCGGGGGGCGTTGCGGGCGGGCTCATATCGCATCACTACGGGTCGGGCGCCGTGTTCTTCACCTGCGCCGCTGTCGTGGTGCTCTGGTTCTTCGTGGCTCTCGGCATGACCGTGCCCGTGCTGCGCATCTACCCCGTTCCGGTGATGGACGACTCGCGGGCGCTCGGGCTCAGCCAGCGGCTGCGGGCCCTGCCGGGTGTGCGGGAGGTACTCCAGGTGTCACCCGGCGGTACGGCACAGCTCAAAGTGGACATGGCCCGGTTCGATGAGGACAATGCTCTGCGACTGATTCAGAAGGAGATCTAGCGTGGCATCCGTCAACAAGGTGATTCTCGTGGGGAATCTGGGGCGCGACCCCGAGGTGCGTTACACCCCCGACAACGCCGCCATCACCAACATCAGCATTGCAACGACCGATACCTGGCGCGACAAGAACGGCGACAAGCAGGAGCGCACGGAATGGCACCGCGTCGCGTTCTTCGGCAAGCTCGCCGAGATCGCGGGCGAGTATCTGAAGAAAGGCAGCCAGGTCTACGTGGAAGGGCGCCTGCAGACCCGCAAGTGGCAGGACAAGGAAGGGCAGGATCGCTACACCACCGAGATCGTCGCCGATCGCATGCAGATGCTCGGTTCGCGCAGCGGCATGGGCATGGCGGATTCCGCCGACATGGACGGTCCGCCGCCTTCCCGTCCCTCCGGCCCGACCTCCGGCAGCCGGAGCGGATCGTCGGCACCAAA
This sequence comes from uncultured Rhodocyclaceae bacterium, assembly GCA_964510915.1. Lineage (GTDB taxonomy): Bacteria > Pseudomonadota > Gammaproteobacteria > Burkholderiales. Next base: position 6,230 of record CAZEDA010000184.1, read on the forward strand.
GTCCGGGTCGAAGTTCGACGACCTGGAAGACGACATCCCCTTCTAGTCGAACGCAAGCGGGCCCGGAGACGGGCCCGCAGTCGTTTCCGGCCAGGCGCCGGATCAGGCGATCCTGACCACCTGCGCCTTCGGCCTCGTCACCGGTTCCCGGCCTTCCATCTGCGCCAGCAGCCGGTCGAAGTACTCGATGGTTCTCCGCAGGCCGATGTCCAGCGCCGTCGACGGCTGCCAGCCCAGATGCTCCCGCGCGAGCGAGATGTCCGGGCAGCGTCGGGACGGATCGTCCGGCGGCGCCGGGCGGTATTCGATGGTCGAGCGGGAGCCGGTGAGTTCGATGATCCGCTGGGCGAGCTGCAGCATCGTCACCTCGTGCGGATTGCCGAGATTGATCGGTCCGGTGACGTCGTCGCCGGTTTCCATCAGGCGTACCAGTGCCTCCACCATGTCGTCGACGAAGCAGAACGACCGGCTCTGCCCGCCCGTTCCATAGACGGTGATCGGTCGTCCCTGCAGTGCCTGCATGATGAAATTCGACACCACCCGCCCGTCGTTCGGATGCATGCGCGGGCCGTAGGTGTTGAAGATCCTCGCGACCTTGATGCGCAGACGATGCTGGCGGTGGTAGTCGAAGAACAGCGTCTCGGCGCAGCGCTTGCCCTCGTCGTAGCAGGAGCGCACCCCGATCGGATTCACATTGCCCCAGTAGGACTCCGTCTGCGGATGCACGGCGGGGTCCCCGTAGACCTCGCTCGTCGAGGCCTGCAGCACTTTCGCCTTGACCCGCTTGGCGAGGCCCAGCATGTTGATCGCGCCATG
>CAZEDA010000185.1:0-7015 GCA_964510915.1 uncultured Rhodocyclaceae bacterium
TCACGTAGTAGCCGATGGCGAGGATGAAGACGAGCAGCACGCCCGCCGTGACGCCCGGCAGTGTCTGCGGAACGAACACGCGCACGAAGGCGCCCAGCGGATGGCTGCCGAGCGACACGGCCGCCCGCTGGTAGTCGCGCGGGATCCCCTTCATCACGCTGTAGAGCGGCAGGATCATGAACGGCAGGAGGATGTGCACCATCGCGATGATCACGCCCGTCCGGTTGAACAGGAGTTCGAGCGGCCGGTCGATCCAGCCCAGGCCGGCGAGCGCGCGATTCACCAGACCTTCCGACTGCAGCAGCACGATCCACGCGGCCACCCGCACCAGCACGGAGGTCCAGAACGGCACGAGCACGAGGATCAGCAGGCGATTCGCCTGGCGCACCGGCAGCGTGGACAGCCACCACGCGAGCGGGTACGCCAGCACCAGACACACGAGGGTCACGGTGGCGCCGATGCCGAGCGTGCGCAGGAGGATGCGCACGAACACCGCCTGCTCTTCCGGTACGGCGACGACGGCGCCCGCCGCGTCACGGCGCCGGTCGACGGAAGCCAGCAGGTAGTCGGGCGTCCAGCGCGAGCCGTTGCGGGCGATCACGCGCCACAGCTCCGGCTGCTGCCAGCGTTCGTCCAGGGCGAGAAACGCGGCCTTCGCCGCCGGCACATCGAGCGCCGCGAAGGTGTCCCGCTGCCGGAACGCCCCCATGACGAGCGAGCGGGCGCCGGGCAGTTCGCTGTTGAGGCGGCGGGCCAGGGCTCCCGCATCGGCGGGCTCGGCCATCGCCAGCAGATCGCCGGCGAAAGCCCGATAGACACTGTCCGGCGGGGCGGACCCTGCGTCCCAGGTGTCGAGGACGGCAACCGTTCCCGGCAGCGCGCGCGCCACCTCGGGATTCTCGATGGCGCGCGTGAGCAGCGCGCCGATGGGGATGAGGAAGGTGAAAGCGAGGAAGAGGAGCAGCGGCGCCGTCAGCCCGAGCGCCTGCAGCACCCGGGCCCGGCGTTCACGCGAGAGTGCGCGGGCAGCGTCGGCCTCACCGCCCGCCATGACCGGCGCCTACTGGGCGGCCCAGGCGGCGAATCGCTTCTCGAGGACCTCACCCTGGTCGGCCCAGAAACGGAAGTCGAAGCGCAGCGCGTCTTTCGCGTTCGCCGGTGCCGAGGGCAGGTTCGCGAGCACCTTCGCATCGAGCTTGTTGAGCGTCTTCGTGTGCGTGGGGCCGTAGCTGATCAATCGCGCGTAGTCCGCCTGCCGGTCGGGATCGCTGGCGAACGCGATGAAACGCATCGCGATGTCGCGGTTGGGCGAACCCTTGGGGATCGTCCAGAAGTCCACGTCGAAGATGCTGCCGGTCCAGGTGATGCGCAGATTGCGGCCTTCGCGCTGGGCGGCGTCGATGCGGCCGTTGTAGCTGCTCGCCAGGATCACGTCGCCGGCCACCAGGAACTGCGGCGGCTGGGCGCCGGCCTCCCACCATTGCAGATGGGGCTTCAGCTCGGCTAGCTTGCGGAAGGCGCGCTCCGCCCCCTCGGGCGTGGCGAGCACCTTGTAGACATCGGCGGGCTTCACGCCGTCGGCCATCAGCGCGAATTCGAGGTTGTAGCGGGCACCCTTGCGCAGCGCGCGCTTGCCCGGGTACTTGCGCAGATCCCAGAAGTCCGCCCAGTGGCGCGGCGGCTCCTTCACGCGGTCGGCGTTGTAGGCGATCACGGTGGACCAGAAGAAGATGCCGACGCCGCAGTCGTGCACCGCAGCCGGCAGGAAGTCCGCCTTGCTGCCGATGCGGCTCCAGTCGATGCGCTCGAACAGGCCCTCGTCGCAGCCGCGGTCGACGTCGGGCGATTCGGTCTCGACGATGTCCCACGTCACCTTTCGGGCCTCCACCATGGCCTTCACCTTGGCCTGCTCGCCGTTGTACTCGACCGGCACCATGCGCACGCCAGCGGCCTTCTCGAACGGCTCGTAGTAGGCCTTCTTCTGCGCGTTGCCGTTCGCGCCGCCGAAGTTCACGACGGTGACGGTGGTCTGCGCGAGCGCAGCAGTGGCGCCGGACAGCAGGACCGCGGCGAGCACGCGCGGCAGGCATGGGGGCATCGGTAGTCTCCTCGAGTGTCGTTGCATTGGTCAGCGATAGATTCGCAGATGGTCGGCGGGCAGGTGCAGGGTTACCGCGCCGCCCACCGGTGGCCTGGGCCCCAGCGGCAGCTTGACGGTGGCAACGGCCTGACCGTCGATTACACAGCGCGCCCGCAAATGATCGCCGAAATAGATCACGTCTTCCACGGTAGCGGAAAGCGCATTCGCGTCGGCCGGCTCGAACGAGAGCGCGATGCGCTCCGGACGGACCATGGCGACGACATCACTCCCTGGCGATGCATCGCCCAGATCGCCGTCCACCCCTCGGAGTCGGCGGCCGCCGGGGAGTTCCACTTCGGCAGCACCGCCGTGCCGGCTCACGAGGCGGCCTTGCAGGAAAGTGGCATCGCCCACGAAGCCCGCAACGAACCGGTTGGCCGGTACCTCGTACAGCCGGTCCACCGGCGCGACCTGCTGCAGCGCGCCATCCTGGAACACGGCCACGCGGTCGGAGAGCGTGAGCGCCTCGCCCTGGTCGTGCGTCACGTACACGAAGGTGATGCCCAGCTGACGGTGCAGTGCCTTCAGCTCGATCTGCATGTGCTCGCGCAGCTGCTTGTCCAGCGCGCCGAGCGGCTCGTCCATCAGCACCAGGGTCGGCTCGAACACGAGTGCGCGGGCGAGTGCGACCCGCTGCTGCTGCCCGCCGGACAGCTGGGAGGGACGGCGCGTCTCGAAGCCTTCCAGCCGGACCATGGCAAGGGCACGGGCCACCCGGTCCTGGCGTTCCTGGCCGGAAACGCCACGGACGCTGAGCGGATAGGCCACGTTGTCGCCCACGGAAAGGTGCGGGAACAGGGCATAGCTCTGGAACACCATGCCGAAATTGCGACGGTGCGCGGGCGTCGCACGGATCGACCGCCCGTCGAGGAAAATGTCCCCGGCACTGGGCGCCTCGAACCCGGCAAGCATCATCAGGGTCGTTGTCTTGCCCGACCCGGAAGGGCCGAGCAGCGTGAGGAACTCCCCGCGCCGCACGTCGAGATCCAGATCGCGGACTGCGAACGACGTCCCGTCATAGGTCTTCGCGACGCCGGCAAAGCGGACCAGGGCGGACGACGGATCGGAGACCATGCACGGGGCGGGCGGTGGGGACGCCGGACGTTAGCACAGGAATCCGCGGGCGACCTTTCGTCGAAAACGAAGGAACCCGCATGCTGCATGGGCATCGAAACCGAAATACCGAGGAGACTTGCTAATGAAGTTACTGGCCTTCGTGATGGTTCTGCTCGCCGGGTGCGCCACCTCGGCGCCGCCCCCGCGGGAGACGGTGGAGGCGGCGCCGCTGACCCGGCACCAGGCCCATCTCAAGTGCTACCAGCAGATGCAGGCCGCGCGGGCGGGCGCGCTTCTCACCACGCCCGACTGGCATCAGTACCGCATGTGCATGCGAGGCAGAGGCTTCGAAGCCGCCGGCTCCCCGGACGCCAGCCAGCGGGCGGCAACGGAGAGCCGGGTCGGGCATCCTCAGTCGGTCAGCCCTTCGAACAGCTTGGTGCTGAGGTAGCGCTCGCCGAAGGACGGGATGATCACCACGATGAGCTTGCCGGCGTTCTCGGGCCGCCGGGCGACCTGGAGCGCCGCCCAGGTGGAGGCGCCCGACGAGATGCCGACGAGCAGACCCTCATCCGTGGCCATGCGTCTCGCGGTGGCGAAGGCATCGTCGTTGGTGACGCGCACGACCTCATCGTAGATCCCGGTATTGAGAATCTGAGGCACGAAGCCCGCCCCGATGCCCTGGATCGGATGGGGTCCCTTGGCGCCGCCCGACAGCACGGGCGAGGCATCGGGCTCCACGGCTACGGCGCGGAAGCCGGGCTTGCGGGCCTTCAGCACTTCGCCGATGCCGGTGATGGTGCCGCCCGTCCCGATGCCGGAGACCACGATGTCCACCTTGCCGTCCGTGTCGCGCCAGATCTCCTCGGCAGTGGTCTTGCGGTGGATCTCGGGGTTCGCCGGATTGGCGAACTGCTGCGGAATGAAGTACCGGGAGTCGGCCGCGGCCATTTCCTCGGCCTTGCGGATGGCCCCGCCCATGCCGTCGGGGCCGGGCGTGAGGATCAGCTCGGCGCCGTAGGCCCGCAGCACGGCCCGACGCTCCTTGCTCATGGTCTCGGGCATGACGATCGCGAGCTTGTAGCCGCGCGCCGCGCACACGAAGGCGAGCGCGATGCCGGTGTTGCCGCTGGTGGGCTCGAGGATGATGGTGTCGGGCTTGATCTTCCCGGCCTTCTCGGCCGCGTCGATCATCGCCACGCCGATCCGGTCCTTGACGCTGTGGGCCGGATTGAAGAACTCGAGCTTCGCAGCCACTTCGGCCACGCAGCCCTGCGTGACGCGGTTCAGCCGCACGAGCGGGGTATTGCCGATCAGATCCGAGACGTTGTTGGCGATTTTCATGGGTCGCTCTCTGCAGGAAAGGGTTCGGGAAACGCGTATTCGAGACACGCATTCTGAACCAACTTCGCGCCGGCCCGAAACCGGGCCCGCGTCACTTCCCGCGCGTCAGCACGTACGCCCAGAGGGCGTCGATGTCGTCACCCGTGACCGCGCCGCTCCAGGCGGGCATGGCGCCCTTGCCGTTGAGGACCGACACGACGAAGCGGTCCTTCTGGTCGGCAGGAAACTTCCGCAGATCGTAGGCGATGGTCCCGGGGGTGATCATGTTGGGACCGTGGCAGCGCATGCAGTGGCTCAGGTACAGACTGCGGCCGCGGGCGGCGAGGTCCGGCGATGGCGCGTCGGCCGCCGCCGGGGTCTCGCCAGCCACGGCTGGCGGGGTCTGCACGACGAGCGCGACCGCGAGGGCACACAGCAGCCGCGAAGACAGGAACGGCGAACGCGGCTGCTGCATGGAGCTCCTCAAGGCATGAGTGCGAAAGTCCAGAGCGTGCCGCCCGGCGGTACCGTGGCCAGACGTTCGTCTCCCGCGAAGAACAGATAGACGGTGCCGATGCCGCTGGCGACGGTCACGTACTGGCGGCCGTTGTGCTCCCAGGTGATCGGCTGGGACACGATGCCGGAACTCGTCTGGAAGCTCCAGAGCTTCTGGCCGGTCCCGGCGTGGAACGCCGCGAACTCGCCGGTCATGTTCCCCGTGAAGACGAGATCGCCCGCCGTGGCCAGCGTGCCCGAGAAGCTGGCGATGGTCCACGGATGCTGCCACTTCGCCTTGCCCGTGACCGGGTCCAGGGCCTTCAGCGTGCCGCCGGCCTTCTGGTCGAAGCGCCACTTCGCCTCCATCGCGATGTAGGGCGCGCCGGCTTCGTAAGGCTGCTTGGCCGGGCGGTAGTCCCACTCGTTGTCGAGCACGTTCGCGTAGAGCAGGCCGGTCGCGGGGCTGAACGACATCGGGTTCCAGTTCTTGCCCCCGAACGCGGCGGGTGCGACGGTGACCCACTCACCGGTCTCGCGCATCTTCTTCACGGCCGCCGTTTCCACGGGCCGGCCGGTCTTCATGTCGATGCCTTCGGCCCAGGTCTGGCGGGTGAACGCGTTGGCCGCGAGCAACTCGCCGCTCGCGCGGTCAAGCACGTAGAGAAAGCCGTTGCGGTTGGCCTGCATCACGACCTTGCGCGGCTTGCCGGCCACGAGGATGTCGGCCTGCACCAGTTCGTTGTTGCCGTCGTAGTCGAAGGTGTCGTTCGGTGTGAACTGGTAGTACCAGACGACTTCGCCGGTCTTGGGCCGCATGGCCAGCACGGACGACGTGTAAAGGTTGTCGCCGCGGCGGTCCTGCGCGTTCCAGGGGCTGGCGTTGCCGACACCCCAGAACACCAGGTCCAGCGCGGGATCGTAGGACCCGGTGAGCCACGCGGGCCCGCCGCCGCGGGTCCATGCATCACCCTCCGGCCACGTCTCGCTGCCGGGCTCGCCCGGCGCGGGAATGGTGTACTTGCGCCACAGTTGCTTGCCGGTCTCCGGGTCCCAGGCCTCGATGTAGCCGCGCCCGCCGTGTTCGCCGCAGCCGATGCCGGTGATGAGCACCCCGTTGGCAACCAGCGGGGCCACGCTCATGGAGTAACCCTGCTTGTAGTCCGCGGACTTGGACTTCCACAGTTCCTTGCCCGTCTTCGCATCGAGCGCCAGCACCTGCGCGTCGAGGGTCGTGCGGAACAGCTTGCCCTCGTAGAGTGCCGGCCCGCGGTTCACCTGACCGCTGAGCGCCGCGCGGCCGATGTCCGGTCCGTATTCGAGTTCGTGCTTCCACGCCATCCGCCCCGTGAGCGCGTCGACCGCGTACGTGGACTTGCCGGTGGTGTAGTACATCATCCCGCCGCTCACGAGCGGCTGTGCCTCGTCGCCCAGCGAATTGTTGGTGCCCATCGCCCAGACCGGCACGAGCCGGGAGACCGTGCGCGCATTGATCTGCTTGAGCGGGCTGTACCGCTGCTGCGAGTACCCCATCCCGTAGGTGACCACGTCGCCGGGCGTCGTGTGATCGGCCGACAGCACAGCGGTCGACTGGGCACCGGCGGGCGCGCACACCGCCCACAATCCGGCTGCCAGGGCGGCCGGCAACCCGTTACGCAAGCAATGCATGGACTTCATGACTGGGACTCCCGAAGACGTTCGTTGTTGTGGGAAGGAACGGACACCGGAGCCGTCCCTCCATCGCGGAATCAAGCTGCCGACCCGGAACCGGACTGCAGCCGGCCTTGCGTGACGGGATCGGCCCTTCCGTGAGGCTTCCGCCGAAAGATAGACACATGCCCCCGGGGCGTCTTGACTTTGCCTGCACCGGCGGTTGCCCTGGAGCGCAGTCGCGGGGGTACACTCCCCCGCCAGGGACGGAGCTGGAGACAGGCATGAGCGCGCGTTTTTCCACGGCGGACGTCGGCACGAGCAGGCAGTTCCACTACTTCCGGGAGACCA
>CAZEDA010000186.1:0-2549 GCA_964510915.1 uncultured Rhodocyclaceae bacterium
CGCCTGTCTCCAGGACCTGGTCGTCCTCCGCGTAGGCAATCTCCGCAAGCTGACGCGGCACGAACTCCTCGTCACGCTTCCCGATCATGGCGTCGACCGCGAGCCCTGCCGAAGCCGCCTGCGCGCTGTTCAGCTTCACCGTCCTGTGCTCGCGATCCTTCACGAACAACGGCACCGGCATGGCATTGATGACCGCATCGAGAAAGCGTTCGCTGCGCTCCACTTCCCGCCTCGCACGCTGCACATCCGTCACATCCATGACGGCGGCCACGACGCCGCGGCCGCCACCCGGAAGCGGGAAGCCCCGCTTGTGCTTGATGACCCACCGCGTGGAACCCGCGACCTCGGCAGAGAACTCGTTCTCGAACGTGACCACCTCGTCGCTGACACGCGCCAGTTCGTCGTCGATGCGGGCTCGGTCTGCGTGCGGTCCCGGGAACACCTCATGATCGGCCTTGCCGGTGAACGCGTCACGCGATCGCCCGAAGAACTCGCAAGCCGCATCGTTCACGAAGATGAAGCGGCCTTCGGCATCCTTCACGGTCACCGGGACGGGGACTGCGCTCATCACGGCATCGAGCAGCGTGCGGGCGTTCTGCATGTCCTGCTGGGCGTTCCTGGATTCGGTGACGTCCGTGAGAATCCCCACGACCCCGCGCGTACCGTCCGGGAACACCACAGGTGCCTTGCGTTTCAGCAGCCACGTCTCCGACCCGTCAGCGTGGATATGCCGCTGCTCCATGGAGAGCGTTCTGCCGGTGCCAAGCACCTGCGCATCCTCTCGTTCTCGCTCGTCCGCGAGATGCGGGGCGAGGAACGCGCGGTCACTCGAGCCGATCAGCGCCGACTTCGGTTGCCCCATGAGACGGGCAAAGCCTTCGTTGACGCCGATCCAGCGATGGGCACCGTCCTTCACGAAGATGGGTTCGGGGATGGCGTCGATGATCGCATCGAGGAACTTGCGGTCGTGTTCGACCGCGAGTTCCGCGTTCTTCCGGTCGGTGATGTCGAGCAGGGAGGTGAGGATCAGTTCCTCGCCGGTCTCGAAGCGCATCGCGTGCTTGTGCTTGAGCAGCCAGATTTCGCGACCGTCGGTCGTCGTCATCCGCTCCTCGGTGTCGAGCGAGCCCATCTTGTCGAACAGTTGCCGGTCCTGTTCGGCGAGATGCCGCGCCTGTTCGGGCGGGAACAGTTCGCGATCGGTACGGCCTTCGAGCCTGTCGCGCGTGGTCCGGTTCATCCGCGCCAGCGCCTCGTTCGCGTGCACCCAGCGGCCGTCCCGGTCCTTGGCGCAGAACGCGACGGGAATCGCCTGCATGACCGCCTCGAGATACGCGCGGTCCCGCCGGGCGGCGAGTTCCACCTCCTTGCGCTCGGTGATGTCGATTTCCAGCGCGACGAGAATCGGTTCACCGCGGGAGGTCCTGACGGCCTGCCTGGTCGTCATCACGTGGCGGGGGCGCCGCCCGGGACGGCTCTGGAGGGACTCGAAACTGCGCATCTCGCCGCTGCGGAACACGGCGTCCTCGTCGGCCTGCAGGCTCGCGGCCTCTTCGTCGCTCACCGCCGGTGGCCGGATCTGCCCGAGAAGCACGTCACGCGACACGCCGTACTCGCGGCAGGCAGCGTCGTTGACCAGAATGAATCGGGACGAGCGGTCCTTCGCGACCACGGACACGGGGAGCGCCTCGACCACGGCCTGAAGCAGATCACGGCTTGCCGCGATGTCGAGGTGATCGTCCCGCACCCGCTGCGCCCACCGCCGCAGGCGAGGCTGCAGGAGACTCGCGGCGATCAGCGCCAGCACCACCGCGAGGATTCCCTCGATGCGGGACGATGGCATGGATGCGGACGCCGGCGCACTCACTGTCACCCGCCAGATCTTGGCGGCGAACGGCATGTCGTGGGTCGTCTCGACGCCCGAAGCGACGACACCCGAGGCCACCGAGTTGTCGAACAGCGCGGCACCGGTCGCATCCGCCACGCGAACGCCGAGGCGGTCCGGTTCGTCGGCCAGTGCCGACTTGACCAGTTCCGCGAGGATCAGCCGGGCTTCGAGGACATGGGCGTCGTCGACGGGCAGCGAGAGCACCACCCCCAGGCGGGTATCGCCAGGCAGGATCGACGCATCCGAGAGGACCACCGAGGCGCCCGTACCGGGCAGCCGCTTCTCCGCAAGCACGACACCTGCAAGAGCCGGCAGTCGCAGGTCCCGACGGAGATCCGACACGAAGGCGTTCCAGCCGGCGTTGTCGGCGGCATTGCCGGCGCGGAGAAAGGCGCGAGCCGAGGCGAGAAACTCCTCGTGGCGGCGCAGTTCCCCCCCGAGGCGCTCTGCCGAGCGCGCGGCAACCGCTTCGAGGCGCTGGGCATCGGCATGCGACTGGTCGAGGCGGGCGAGTCCCCAGAACGCCAGAACGCCTAGAGCCACCAGGACCGGCAGCGCCCAGACGACAGCCGCAAGCAGCCGCGGGTGGAACGCCAGCGCGTCGCGCAGTGAGACCGTTGAAGGGCGGACTTCCGTGGGCATCGGGACGACCGGCTCCGGC
>CAZEDA010000186.1:2649-6985 GCA_964510915.1 uncultured Rhodocyclaceae bacterium
CAATCAGTACGACTTCGGCAGGCCGAGCACCTTCTCGGCGATGAAACAGAGTATGAGATGGGGGCTCACCGGCGCAATGCGAGGGATCATCGCTTCGCGCAGGTAACGTTCGATGTGGAACTCCGAGGCGTAGCCCATGCCGCCGTGGGTCAGCACGGCAGTCTCGCAGGCGCGGAAGCACGCCTCCCCGGCCAGATACTTGGCCGCGTTGGCCTCGGCGCCGCACGGCTTGCCCTGGTCATAGAGCCATGCGGCCTTGAGGGTCATGAGCTGGGCCGCCTCGAGATCCATCCAGCACCGGGCAAGGGGGTGCTGGATGCCCTGATTGGCGCCGATGGGCCGCTCGAACACCACCCGCTCGCGGGCATACGCGGCCGCCCGGGTCAGAGCGGCGCGACCCAGGCCGATGGCTTCCGCCGCGATGAGGATCCGTTCCGGGTTGAGTCCGTGGAGGATGTACTCGAACCCGCGGCCCTCCTCGCCCACCCGGTCTTCCAGCGGCACCTCCAGGGCGTCGATGAACAGGAGATTCGAGTCGACTGCGGCGCGGCCCATCTTGGGAATCTCCCGCACCTCCACCCGGCTGCGGTCCAGGGGGGTGTAGAAGAGCGTGAGGCCTTCGGTGGGCTTGCGGGCCTCCGCCCGCGGCGTGGTACGCGCGAGCACCAGCATCCGGTCGGCGACCTGCGCGGTCGAAATCCAGATCTTCCGGCCGCTCAGCACGTAGCGGTCCCCGGCTCGGGTGGCGGTGGTGCCGAGGCGGGTGGTGTCGAGTCCCGAGTCGGGTTCCGTCACGGCGAAGCAGGCCTTCTCGCGGCCGGCAATGAGCGGCGGCAGCCAGCGCGCGCGCTGGGCGTCGGTGCCGAACACGACGACGGGGTTCAACCCGAAGATGTTCATGTGCACCGCCGAGGCCCCGGAGAATCCGGCGCCCGATTCGCTGATCGCCTGCATCATCAGCGCCGCCTCGACGATGCCCAGCCCGGCCCCGCCGCACGACGCCGGCATCGCGATGCCGAGCCACCCGGCCTCGGCGACGGCCGCGTGGAAGTCATGGGGAAACCCGCCGCTGCGGTCGCGCTCGAGCCAGTAAGCGTCGTCGAAGCGTGCGCACAGGCGCGTGACCGCGTCGCGGATCGACTCCTGCTCGGCGCTCAGCGCGAAGTCCATGTCGCTCCGGTCAGTCGGGCGACCGGAACACGCCGGCACTGCGCATCGCGCTCAGGCGGTCGTCGTCGAACCCGAGTTCCCGGAGGATCTCCTCGGAGTGCTCGCCGAACCGCGCTGCGGGACTTCTCGGTGCAGGCGGTGTGTCCGACCAGTTGGTGGGCGTCCTCGGCGCGTACAGGGTCCCCTCGGTCGGATGGTCCTCGGTCTGGATGAAGCCGCTCCCCGTGAGATGCGGATCGGTCAGCAGATCGGCGACGGTGTTCATCGGCGCCACCGGAATATCGATGGCTTCGAGCAGCGCCACCCACTCGGCACTGGTGCGCTGGCTCAGCAGTTCCGACAGGAAGGTGTAGATCTCGCCGATGTGGATGGCACGGTTGCCGTGAGAGGAGAAGCGCGGGTCCGTGATCAGCTCGGCGCGCCCCACCGCCTGGAGGAAGTTGCGCCACTGCTTGTCGTTGTAGACCAGCACGCAGAGGTAACCATCCTTCGTGGGGTAAGGCCGGCGGTGCTCCAGCCGCGCGTAGCCCGTGCCGCCGATGGGCGGCTCGTACGACATACCGGCGAGGTGATCGCCGAGGACGAACTGGGCGACGCTTTCCAGCATCGGCACCTCCACCGACTGCCCCTTGCCGCTGCGGCTGCGCTGGAACAGCGCAGCAGTGACGGCATAGACGACGTGCAGCCCCGTGAGCCGGTCCGCCATGTTCACCGGCACGTAGGCCGGCGCCTGGCTGCCCTTGCGCGAGGCCAGCCACGGCAGGCCCGACGCCCCCTGGATCAGGTCGTCGTAGGCGGCCTTGCCGGCGTTGGGGCCGCGCTGCGAATAGCCGTACGCGCCCACGTAGATGAGCTGCGGGTTGCGCGCCGACAACGCCTCGTAGCCGAGCCCGAGACGGGCCATGGCCGAGGGCCGGACGTTGTAGATGAGCACATCGGCGCTGTCGACGAGACGCAGCATCGCCTCCAGCCCGTCCGGGTGCTTGAGGTCGAGCACGATGTTGCGCTTGCCCCGGTTGAGATGCAGGAACAGGTGGCCCATGCCCGGCGACTTCATCGGGCCCACGAAGCGCATGTTGTCGCCTTCGGGCGGTTCCACCTTCACGACATCGGCCCCCAGCTCCGCGAGAATCTGCGTGGCGAAGGGGCCCATCACGACCGTCGTCAGATCGACGATCTTCACACCGGCCAGCGGTCCGGACAGGGTTTCCATGGCGTTCAGTCGAGGGGAGTCATTCGGGCTGGATGCCGGCGTCTCGTACCAGCCGGCCCCAGTGCTGCAGTTGGTCACGCACGTACCGGCCCAGCGCCTCGGGACCGAGCGGCGCGACTTCGAACCCGATGCCCGCGAGCCGCGCCCGGACCTCGGGCCTGGCGAGGATCTGCTCGGTCTCGCGGGCAAGCCGCGCGAGGATGTCCTTCGGCGTACCGGCCGGGGCGAACAGCCCGTTCCACGACCCGACATCGAAGCCGGGCAGGGTCTCGGCAATGGGCGGCGCATCCGGGACCAGCCCGGACCGGCTCGTGGTGGTCACGCCGAACACGCGCAGGCGCCCGGCGCTCACGTGCGGCATGGCAGTCACGAAGTCGGCCATCATCATCTGCACCTGCCCGGAGACCACGTCGAGCACCGCCTGGGGGCTCGCCTTGTAGTTGACGCCGATCAGCTTGAGCTGGCCGAGTGTCTCGAACGTCTTGGCCGCGACGAGCGCGGTGCTGCTGGCGGCCGCATAGGTGATCTGGCCCGGCCGGGCCCGGGCGTAGTCCAGCAGTTCCCGCAGTGTCCGGGCCGGGAACGAGGGGGCGGAAACCAGCATGAAAGGCAGCGTGGCCAGGCGGGCGATGGGATCGAAATCCCGGATCGGGTCGTAAGGCAGCGTGCGGTACAGGTGCGGGTTGGCGGAGTGCGTGGTGTTGGTCGTGAGAATCAGCGTGTAGCCGTCGGGGGAGCTGCGGGCGACCTGCTGGGCAGCGATCTGCCCGAAGGCGCCGGCGCGGTTGTCGACGATCACGGTCTGGCCAAGCCGCTGGGTGAGTTCCTGCGCCAGCACCCGCGCCATGGAATCGGTGGCGCTGCCCGGCGCGAAGGGCACGACCATGCGGACCGGGCGCGCGGGATAGCCGTCCGCCCGGACGCCGGGCACGCATGCTGCGAACAGCAACGCGATTCGAGACAGGAACGACCGGCGATGGCGCATTGGCGGCAGTGAGGAGGGCGCGGTGGGCTTGGGAAGGCGTCGTGACTATACGTCAGCGGCGCCTGACGATGCACCGCCTGCGAATGCGACCGCCCTGCAATTGTGCGTGCACGCCGGCAAAGCTTCGCTTACGCTCCGATCCGCTCCCGGAATGACCGCATCCCCGGGCGGCCGCCCGTGGCACCCCTCGAGGGAGGGTCGCCCCGGGATCCGCCAGACGGCGGATATGTCATCCGGACCCTGACCATGAAGACCGTACTCAAAGACAAGCTGGCGCTGGCCGCCCTCGTATTCATCGTGCTCATCGTGGGCGGCGCTGCCCTGGCGCCGTGGCTCGCCCCCTATCCGCCGGAGGAGACCTTCTTCGACGGGCTCACGCTCGAGGGCGCCCCGCTGCCGCCCAACGAAAAGTACTGGCTCGGCACCGATCTGCTCGGGCGCGACCTGCTCTCGCGCATCCTGTTCGGCGCGCAGACCTCCCTGGTGATCGGGCTCGTCGCCAACGGCGTATCCCTGCTCATCGGCACCCTGGTGGGCGTGGTGGCGGGATACCTGCGCGGCTGGGTCGGCACTGTGCTCATGCGATTCACCGACCTGATGATGGCCTTCCCCGCCCTGCTGCTCGCCATCGCCCTCGCGGCGCTGTTCACGCCCAGCCTCTGGATCGTGGCGATGGTCATTGCGATGGTGAACTGGGTGCAGGTCGCGCGGGTCGTGTACTCCATGACCGTCACGCTGTCCGAAAGGGAGTTCGTCGAAGCCGTCCGCAGTCTCGGAGCCTCGCGTTCCCGCATCCTGTTCCTGCACATCCTGCCGCACCTCATCCCGTCGATCGTGGTGTACGGCACGCTGGGCATCGCCACCACGGTGCTGCTGGAGGCGACGCTCTCCTTCCTCGGCATCGGCGTGCAGCCGCCCACGCCCTCGTGGGGCAACATCATCTTCGAGAACCAGAGCTACTTCTCCAC
>CAZEDA010000187.1:0-6981 GCA_964510915.1 uncultured Rhodocyclaceae bacterium
GGTTGGTGGGTTCGGTACGCCACAAGCCGCGGGCCAGGACGGCGCCGAGGATGGCATAGAGAAGTGCGTTGAGACCGTAGGCTAGAATCGAGGGCATCGAGCGGCTGCGCGCGAAAACGCGACTCGCGATTATACGCCCGGGCAGCCCGTTCTCTTCCGAGGTTCTCATGCTAGATGGACTGACCAACCGCCTTTCCGGCGTCATCAAGACCCTGCGCGGCCACGCGCGGCTCACCGAAGCCAATGTTCAGGATGCCCTGCGCGAGGTGCGGGTGGCCCTGCTCGAAGCCGACGTGGCCCTGCCGGTCGTGCGCGACTTCATTGCACGGGTCCGCGAGAAGGCCCTGGGGCAGGAAGTGATCGGGAGCCTCACGCCGGGCCAGGCGCTGGTCGGTGTCGTGTACGACGAACTCGCCGCGCTCATGGGCGGTACCAGCACCGGGCTCAACCTTGCCACCGTACCGCCGGCCACCGTGCTGATGGCCGGTCTGCAGGGTGCCGGCAAGACGACCACCTGCGGCAAGCTCGCCCGGCTGCTCAAGGAGGACAAGAAGAAGGTCCTGATGGTGTCTTGCGACGTCTACCGTCCTGCGGCCATCGAACAGCTGCGTCTGCTCGCGGAGCAGGTGGGGGTGGACTTCTTCCCGTCGTCCGTCGACCAGAAGCCGGTGGAGATCGCCCGGGCCGCCCTCGACTGGGGCCGTCGCCATTATCACGACGTCCTGCTGGTGGACACCGCAGGCCGCCTCGCCATCGACGAAGCCATGATGCAGGAGATCCGCGAGCTGCACGGCGCGGTCAATCCCATCGAAACGCTGTTCGTCGTCGACGCCATGCAGGGCCAGGACGCGGTCAACACGGCCAAGGCCTTCGCCGACGCCCTGCCGCTCACGGGCGTCGTGCTGACCAAGCTCGACGGCGATTCCCGCGGTGGTGCTGCCCTGTCGGTCCGCCATGTCACCGGCGCGCCCATCAAGTTCCAGGGCGTCGGGGAGAAGGTCAACGGCCTGGAGCCGTTCTATCCCGACCGGATGGCCTCCCGGATCCTCGGCATGGGCGACGTGGTCTCCCTGGTGGAGGAGGCCCGTCGCGGGATCGACATGGAGGAGGCGGAGAAGCTCGCCAAGAAGGTGAAGTCCGGCAAGGGCTTCGACCTGGAGGACTTCCGCAACCAGCTCATGCAGATGAAGAAGATGGGCGGGCTGTCGGCCCTGGTCGACAAGCTGCCCGCCTCCATCGCGCAGGCCGCCCAGAGCGCGGGCGGTCAGATGGACGACAAGGTGATCGGCCGAACCGTGGGCATCATCAATTCCATGACGCCGGCCGAGCGTGCCAAGCCCGAGATCCTCAAGGCCTCCCGCAAGCGGCGCATCGCAGCCGGGGCGGGCGTGAGCGTGCAGGAGGTGAACCGCCTCCTGAACCAGTTCGAACAGATGCAGAAGATGATGAAGATGATGTCCAAGGGCGGGATGCAGAAGATGATGCGCGGCATGAAGGGGATGCTGCCCGGCCTGCGCTGACGCCTTTCCCCGTCCACCTTCGCCCCGGCCGGCCGTTCAGGCAGGGTGAACATCGGGCTCTTTCCCCGGTCGTATCGAGCACTCCGGCCCTTTTCGGGCCGGGCGCTTCCCGGCGGTCCGTCCCGACCGCCCCAGTTCCAACCACAGAGGTCCTTGCATGCGTTTCCTGATCGGTTTCATCCTGTGCGTCACCACCCTCGCCGCCAGTGCGCAGGACTACTACCGCGAGAAGCGCTGGGCCGACCAGATCATCCCGGGCCTGGTGGTCGGCGAGGCGGTCTGGATCCAGCAGAAGAACGAGCACAAGTTCCTGGCCCTCTGGACCGAGGCCGAGAATTCCCGCGGGGCCATCATCCTGGCGCACGGCCGGGGATGGAGCCCGGACTTCGAGCTCTACGGCGTGCTGCGGGTGAAGCTGGCAGAGCAGGGCTACTCCACCCTTTCGATCCAGCTGCCCGTCCTGGGCGGCGGCGCCAAGATCGGTGACTACATCCCCACCTACGGCGAGGCCGCGGAGCGCTTCCAGCTCTCCGCCGACTGGCTGAAGGCCAAGGGATTCAAGAACATATCCATCGTCTCCCACAGTCTCGGGGCGACCATGGCGAACCAGTATCTGATCAATTCCAACGACAAGACCATCCGGGCCTGGGTGTTCATCGGCATCATCAACGGTCTGGAGGAGATGTTCCGGATCAAGATCCCGGTGCTCGACGTCTACGGCGGGAAGGACTGGGAGATCACCCAGGTGGGTTCGTCCGAGCGCCGCAAGCAGATCCTCAAGATCGAAGGCTCCCAGCAGGTGGTGGTGCCCGATGCCCTGCACTTCTTCGAGGGCAAGGAGGACGAGCTGGTCAAGGTGGTGGTGAGCTTCCTGGACGACATCTCGAAGCGCCAGACCGTGGTCACGCCACGCTGATTTCCCTTCCCGGCGCGTTTCTTCCTTGCCAAGGCTTCGATTGCAAGGCTAGAATCCGCGTCTTTTCGACTTCGGGGCCGTGAGGATTAACCGATGGTTGTGATCCGACTTTCGAGGGGCGGCGCCAAAAAGCGTCCGTTCTTCAACGTGGTGGTAGCCGATTCGCGCGAACGGCGCGACGGTCGTTTCATCGAGCGTGTGGGTTTCTACAACCCTGTCGCGCCCGACGGTGATTTGAAGCTTCGTATCGATCTCGCTCGTGTCACTCACTGGGAAAGCCACGGCGCCCAGCTGTCCGACACCGTGCGCCGGCTCGTGAAGCAGTTTGGCAAGTCCGCACCCGCAGCCGCCTGACAGGGTGGTGGTTCTGGGGCGCATCGTCGCCCCGTACGGTATCAAAGGCTGGATCAAGATCCAGCCCTTTACCGAAGCGGTCGGAACCCTGCTGGACCACACCGAATGGTGGCTGAGCGAGGCAGGTGACTGGCGTGTAGTCGAGCCCGAGTCGGGGCGCGTGCACGGGGCAACCATACTCGCGAAGCTTCCCGGGATCGAAACGCCGGAGCAGGCCGTCCGGCTGAAAGGTACCGAGGTGGGCATTCCCCGGTCGGCATTGCCGCCGGTGGCCGAGGACGAGTTCTACTGGACCGACCTCGAAGGCATGCAGGTCGCCAACACCGACGGCGTTGCCCTGGGCGAGGTGGATTCGCTCATGGACAACGGGGTGCACGGCATCCTGGTGGTGCGGGGCGATCGGGAACGTCTGATTCCCTTCGTGCCAGCCTACGTGATTGAAGTGGACCGGGAAGGTCGACGCATCCTGGTCGATTGGGGTGCGGATTACTGATTGAAACAGTACGACGCGGTCACGCTGTTTCCCCAGATGTTCGAGTCCGTGACGGACTGGGGGGTGACCGGTCGGGCACGGGAGCTGGGGGCGTACGAGTTCGTCGCCTGGAACCCGAGGGATTTTGCGGCAAACGCCTACCGCACGGTGGACGACCGGCCCTACGGCGGCGGCCCCGGCATGGTGATGATGGCCGACCCGCTCGCGAAGGCGATCCGGGCGGCGCGACAGAGGCATCTGAGTTGCGGCCTCCCGTCGACCCGGGTGGTGTATCTGTCCCCCCAGGGCGCACGGCTCGATCACGCGATGGTCGAGCGTCTGGTGCAGGAAAATGGTCTGGTGCTGCTTTGCGGCCGGTACGAAGGCATCGATGAACGCCTGATCCGACGCGAAGTGGACGAGGAAGTCTCCGTCGGCGACTACGTGTTGTCCGGCGGCGAGCTGGCAGCGATGGTGCTGCTCGACGCGATCATCCGGCAGTTGCCGGGAGTCCTCGGCGATGCCGAGTCCGCGCGGCAGGATTCCTTCGTGCACGGGTTGCTCGATTGCCCGCACTACACGCGGCCGGAGATCTACGACGGCGAGCGGGTTCCGGCGGTGCTGATGTCGGGCAACCATGCCGAGATCGATCGGTGGCGATTGAAGCAGTCGCTGGGGCGCACCTGGTTGCGTCGTCCGGAACTGCTGGCGTCGTTGCAGTTATCTGCCCTCGAAAGGGCACTGCTGGAAGAGTTCCGGCAGGAACATGAATCAGGAAAGAGTTAAGGAGCGAAACATGGACGTGATCGCGCAACTCGAAGCCGAGGAAATCCAGCGGCTCGGCAAGAAGATTCCCGATTTCTCCCCCGGCGACACGGTCATCGTGAACGTGCGCGTGGTCGAAGGCGAGCGCAAGCGCGTCCAGGCCTACGAGGGCGTGGTCATCGCCAAGCGCAACCGCGGGCTGAACTCCTCCTTCATCGTGCGCAAGATCTCCTCCGGTGAGGGTGTCGAGCGTACCTTCCAGTCGTACTCGCCCTCCATCGCTTCCATCGAAGTGAAGCGTCGCGGCGATGTGCGTCGTGCCAAGCTCTACTACCTGCGCGAGCGCTCCGGCAAGTCGGCGCGCATCCGCGAAAAGCTCGGCGCCGGTCGTCCGGATGCAACTGCCGCCGCTGCTGCTGCCGCTGCGGCAGAAACGCCCGCCAGCTGATAGCGCATTGCCCGCAAGCCAACGGCCTCTTCGGAGGCCGTTTTCATTTGTGTTGCGCCGGAATCGCGTTGCTACAATCGACCGCAAGTCTCAAGGGGGAGCGAAACAAAGTGGGTTTCACGAGTCGGATGCGGTCATGCTGCTTGGCGTTGCTGTCGATGGCGGTGCTGGTTTCGCCCGCGTCCGCGCAGCAGAAGGTCACTCTCTCCATCGGGTCCGGCAACACGGGTGGCGTGTACTACCCCCTCGCAGGCGGACTCGCCCAGGTGCTGACGAAGCACGTCCCCGGCTGGCAGGTCACCGCAGAAGTCACGGGCGGGTCCATCGACAATCTGAAGCTCGTGGGCTCCGGCAAGGGCGATCTCGGATTCTCGATGGCCGATGTCGTGTGGGATGCCTACACGGGCCAGGGCAAGTTCGCCGGCCGCAAGATGCCGCTGCGGACGCTCATGGTGCTCTACCCGAACCGCATGCACGCGGTCACCACCGAATCCACGGGAATCACTTCCATTGCCGCGCTCGATGGCAAGCGTGTATCGCTGGGATCACCCGGTGGCGCGACGGAGGTGATGGCACTGCGCGTCCTCGAGGCCTACGGCGTGCACGAGCGCATCCGCAAGGAGCGCATTTCCGTCAACGAAGCCGTGAACGCCATCAAGGACGGCAAGATCGATGCGTTCTTCTGGGTCGGCGGTGTGCCGACGGCGGCCGTTACCGACCTCGCCGCCACGCCCGGCACAAAGATCCGCCTGCTCGATCATGCCGATGCGGTCGACGCGATGAACAAGCGCTATGGACCGCTCTATAGCCGGGGCGTGATCTCGAAAAGCATCTACCCCGGCATGAAGCAGGACGCCACCAACGTCAACGTGTGGAACGTCCTCGTGGTCAACGCCGCCATGTCCGACGAGCAGGCCTACACCATCGTCAAGACGGCTTTCGAACACAAGGCGGACATGGTCGCGGTGCACAAGGAGTTCGCGAATCTCTCGCTCGAGTACCAGGCCGGTGGCGCTTCGCCGATTCCGTTTCATCCCGGTGCCGTGAAGTTCTTCGCCGAGAAGGGTGTGAAGCTCCCTTGATCCGCTTCGCTGTTCCTGCGCCGCTCGTCCTCCCATCTTGAGTCTCGACAACTCTCCCGCGCCTGCGATCGACGGTGTCGAGGCGGAGCGTCTCGCTGCGGCGGACCGGTTCGTCGAAGAGGAGGAGGGCGCCGTCCATCGTCTGCGCGGACCGGTCGCGATCGCTCTCACCGCCGCCCTCGCGGCAACCTCGCTCTTTCATCTGTACACCGCCATCGCGATCGTCAGCGCGCCCTGGCTGCGGGGTCTGCATCTGGGACTGATGCTGGGTCTGCTGTTTCTCACCATGCCGGCCGCGCGGCGTTTTCGCGATCGCATCATGCCGTGGGACTGGCTCGCCGCACTTGCCGTGCTCGCGTGTGTCGCCTATCTCCTGCACGACTGGGATGCGCTCGCCGATCGAGCCACCGAACCCGAGCAGTGGGACATTGTCACCGGGTGCGTGCTCATGGCGCTCGTGCTGGAGGCCGTGCGACGGGCCTCCGGCTGGGTGATGCCGTTCGTCGTGCTCGTGTTCATCGGCTATGCGTTCGCGGGGCCGATGCTGCCCGAGCCCTGGACGCACAAGGGCTACGACATCGATCGTCTCGTAGGCCACATGACGATGACGCTGGAAGGCATCCTCGGCACGCCCATCGATGTCTCCGCCACGCTCATCGTGCTGTTCACGATCTACGGTGCCGTACTGCAGGCTTCGGGTGCCGGCCGCTTCTTCATCGACTTCGCGCTGTCGGTCATGGGCCGCCGCCGCGGTGCGCCGGGGCGGGCGGTCGTCCTCGGCTCATTCCTGCTGGGCGGTCCGTCGGGCAGTGGCGTGGCGACGACCGTGACGCTGGGCTCGGTCGCCTATCCTCTTCTGAAGAAGGCCGGCTACACGAAGGAGGCCGCGGGCGGTCTGCTCGCCGCCGGAGGGCTCGGGGCGATTCTGTCGCCGCCGGTACTCGGTGCGGCTGCGTTCCTCATCGCGGAGTTCCTGAAGATCTCCTATCTGGACGTCATCCGGATGGCGGTGATCCCGACGCTGCTCTACTACCTCTCCCTTTTCGTGATGACCGAACTGGACGCCCGCCGGTTCGGCGGCATCGCGGCCGGCATCGAGACTGCAAGGCCGTGGGAACTCATCCGCCGTCAGGGCTATCACTTCCTGTCGCTCGTGACGGTCGTGGTGTTCCTCGTCATCGGGTTCTCGCCGATGCTCTCGGTGTTCTGGGCGATCGTGTTCGCGGTGGCGGTGAGTTTCGTCCGGAAGGAAACGTCGCTGTGGCCGAGGCGGCTCGCTTCGGCGCTCGCCGAGGGGTCGCGCGGTGTCCTCGGTGTGGCGGCCACGTGTGCAGCAGCCGGCATCATCGTCGGGGTCGTCACGCTCACGGGGCTCGGTCTCAAGTTCAGCGGCATCGTGATCGACTATGCGGACGGCAGTCGCG
>CAZEDA010000188.1:0-6948 GCA_964510915.1 uncultured Rhodocyclaceae bacterium
GTGAAGGCGCGCAAGGACAAGATCCACAGCTGGTTCATGGACATGAATCTGCTGCTCGGCTATTGGGGCGCGACCACCCGCACGTATCACCACACCGCGCCGACGAACTCGCTGTTCGCGCTGCACGAAGCCCTGCTGCTCATCCGCGAAGAGACGCTCGACGACTGCTGGGCGCGTCATCGCCGTCATCACGTCGCGCTGAAGACCGGTCTCGAAGCCATGGGCCTGAAGTTCCTCGTCGCCGAGGAATATCAGATTCCCCAGATGAACGCGGTGCGTGTGCCTGAAGCCATCGTCAGCACCGAAGCCGAAGTCCGCAAGCGTCTGCTGAACGAGTTCAACCTCGAGATCGGCGCGGGCCTGGGCCCGCTGGCGGGCAAGATCTGGCGCTTCGGCACCATGGGGTACTCCTGCCGTCCGGAGAACGTCATGCTGTCGCTCTCCGCGCTGGGTTCGGTGCTCTCCGACATGGGCCTGCCCGTGCACGTGGGCGATGCCGAAGCAGCCGCGCACGACGCCTACGCGCACATGCACAAGGCTGCCGCACAGCAGAAGAAGCGCGCCGCCTGATCGGACGTCGCAGCAAGGAAGTCGCCGCCCCTGGGGCGGTTGCGGAACGAGGGTTCCGTGACCGTTTCCAGGGGCGGAGTCGTTTCCGGAGGGTGAGTCAGGCGTGTGACGAAGCGTGCCGCGCGAGCGCGACGATCTGCTCGGACTCCACAACGCCCAGAGGATGCCCCGCGAGGGTCACGGCGATCATCGCTGCGGCGACGTCATCTGCATCCACGGCCCGATAGCGGCGCAGGCCGCCGATCATGAGGGGGCCCACGAGCTTCGCGAACAGGAGCCCCGCGCGTTCCGCGGGGCGCGATTCCGCACGCTCGCCCGCGAGCAGCGACGGCCGCAGGATCGTGGTGCGCGGCAGATGCAGCGCCAGGACTGCCGCTTCGGTTTCGCCCTTCACGCGGTTGTAGAAGACCCGCGACTCCGCGGAAGCGCCGAGCGCCGACACCATCACGAAATGCTTCGCGCCGGCGCGCGATGCCAGCTGCGCCAGCGCCACGACGTAGTCGTGATCCACTCTCCGGAAGGCCGCTTCGCTACCCGCCTTGCCGATCGTCGTGCCGAGGCAGCAGAAGACATCGTCGATGGGAGCGTCGGCGGCGAAGCGGTCGAGGTGCTCAAAGTCGACGACCGGCGCCACGAGCTTGGGATGTGAGAGCGGCAGCGGTCGACGTACGACCGCCACGACGGCAGACCAGCGCTCATCGGCGAGCAGCCGGCCGAGCAGGCGCGAGCCGACCAGTCCCTGAGCACCCGCGATCAGCGCGCGGCGGGCTGCCATGGCGATCCCGGGTGCCGGCAGAGCGGAGCGGTCAGTTCGATGCCGATGTCCTCAAGGCGCGCGTCGCATTCACGAAGCGCTCGGTGTTGCGCGGCAGTCCTTCGAGCTTGTCGAACGACGTACCCATGGCCTGCGCAAGCCGGTCGAGTCGCTGTCCCGGGTTCGGGTGCGTCTTGGTGAGAAGCGCGAGGTACGGGTCGTCGGCCTTCAGCTTGGCGAGCGTCTGCAGCGCGGCGGGGAGACCCCAGGGGTCGTAGCCCGCTCTCGCCGCGAGCACGATGCCGACACGGTCGGCCTCGTATTCGTCGTCGCGATCGAGGCCGCGTGAATACAGTTCCTTGGTGGGGCCTACGAGGGCCTTGATCAGATCCTCGCTGGGACCGCCGCCCGCGGATGCCGCCGCGCTGGCCGAGAGCAGATTCATCCACGCGCCCTTGCGCATCGCCTTCAGGTGATGCTTGCGGATCACGTGGCCGATCTCGTGACCGAGCACGCCGGCGAGTTCCGCCTCGCTCTGCAGGACGTTCATCATGCCGCGGGTGACGATGATGAAACCGCCCGGCGCGGCGAAGGCGTTCACGTGCTCGCTGTCGTTCACGCCGAAGCGCCACGGCAGGTTCGGGCGCTCCGAACGGCTCGCGACCCACGCGCCGACCTGATTCACATAGCGCTGCAGCTTCGGGTCGTTGTAGAGCGGTCGGGCGCCGAGCAGCGTCTCCGCCATGCCCTGACCCATCTGGATCTCCTTCGGCTCGTCGATGCCGACGAAGGCTTCCTTCACGGTCTTGCCGAGGTTGTCCATGCCGCCGGAGTTCTTCACGAAGGCATCCAGCTGCTGTGCGGAACAGCCGGCCAGCACGAGTGCTGCGACCGTCAGGGCCGCGGACTTCCAGGATTTCGCGAAAGGTCTCATTTGCCGTCTCCTTCCGGACGCCCATTGGCGTCGACATAGGGGACGTTCTGCCCGGTCAGCTTGCCAGACTCCGCGAAGCGATACGGGTCCGGCGACTTCGCGTAGGCATCCATCTTCTTCACTTCCTCGGGATTGGGCTGTGCCGCCTTCAGGTCTTCCTCGGAGAATCCGCGAACGCCGGTGGTGACGGTGGCCGATGCCGTGTTCCGTCCGCGCAGGGACCCGAAGAACGTGGCCGCAGTGGTTTCGTTGCGCGCCGGTTCCGGGTCGCCGAGGCGCACCGACAGCAGCCGGACCCAGCCTTTCCGGTCGGCGGTCTGCACCTGCATCCAGCCGCCCTGGCGTCCGAGCACTGTCACCGGTGTGCGGTCCGGGATCTGGCCGATGGCCTTCGCGTCCAGAAAGGGCTTTTCGCGGACATCGACCGCACGCAGTGTGAAACCCTTCTCCTGCGCAGCGGCAACCTGAGTGAACGCCAAGGCGGCGATGGCCGCCACATGACTCCAGCGTGATCTCATGCAGATTTCCTCTTCGGTTCGTACAGACGGACTTCCCCCGAGCGTCCCTTCACAGGGTAGGCCCCGCGATCGATGAACTCGAACGCATCGCCGCACCGGCGCTTGGTGTCCTCCGAGACGAGGATGCGCGCAACGCCCTTCGTCAGACCTTCGATCCGGCTCGCGAGATTCACGGTGTCGCCGATGGCGGTGTACTCGCGGCGGGCGTCGGAGCCGATGAGGCCGACCACCGCGGGGCCGGAGTGGATGCCGATGCCCACGTCGAACTCGTGATCGATCGGCCCCAGTTCCTTCCGGAATTCGAGCAGGGTATCCGCCATGTCGAGCGCAGCCGCCACCGCGTGGCGGGCATGGTCGGGGTCGTCCACCGGCGCGCCCCACACGGCCATGATCGCATCGCCGATGAACTTGTCCAGCGTGCCGCCGTGGCGGAACACGACAGCGACCTGGCGCGTGAAGTAGCGGTTGAGCAGATCGACGATCTCCTGCGGTGACCGGGATTCGGACAGGGTGGTGAAGCCGCGGATGTCCGAGAACAGCAGCGTGACCTCGCGGCTCTCGCCCTGGCGCGACAGCCCGCCTTTCGCCATCAACTCGCGGACCACATGCGGGTTGACGAAGCGGCTGAACTCGCGAATTGCGGTCTCCCGGCTGCGGCGTTCTTCGAGGATCTCCCGGACACTCGCCGCGAGGAAGAAGGCCCAGCCGAACAGCAGTGGCGTGGTGACGGGGAAGGCGATCCGTGCGCCGAGCAGGAAGTAGGAGGCGATGAGTGCAGCGGCGCTCACGGCCACAAGCCCGGCGCCGGTGACGAGCACATGGGTGCCGCGGGCGAACGCGAGCGCGCCGGCGAGGACGAGCGTGAGCGCGAGCGTCATCTCCGCCCACCCGGGGGCCGGACGCAGCCAGGTCCCGTTCTTGAGGTTGTCGATCGCCGTGGCCAGGATCTCCACGCCGGGATGCCGATGGTCGATCGGCGTGACGCGGATGTCATGCAGGCCCGTGGCCGTGGCGCCGATCACGACCACCTTGTCGCGGAACTCATCGGCGGGGCGGGTGCGCTTCTCGCGGTTGAATTCGAGATAGAGATCGACGAACGGGATGGTGGTATGGGCCCGGGTGGGGCCTCGCCATGCCAGCGTGAGATCTTCGACCGAAGGGATGGGCCAGCCGAGGTCTGCCGCGATGCGCGCGGGCAGCGAGGGCACGCGCCAGCCGTAGGCGGGCAGGTAAACCCCGTAGCGCCGTCCTACGCCATCGTCGTCCTGGAGAAAGTTGATGAGTCCCAGACGCCAGTTCCGGCGCTCGAGAGCCAGAGGGAGCAGGACGTTGATCTTCGCGTCGCGCGCGGACTGCGGACCGCGCACTGCCCCGAGTGCGCTTTCGAGATCGGTCATCGGCTCGCCGAGCGGGTCGCTTTCCGGACCATTGCGGGCGGTGCCGAAGTACACGTTGTCGAGCGGCGCGATCTCTTCGTTGAACACGCGATCGTGCGCAGGGTCGCGCACGTCGGGATCGGCGAACATGATGTCGAAGACGATGGCCCTGGGTTTCTGCGCGGCGAGCCCCGCCACCAGTTCGCCGTGGACTGACCGAGGCCACGGCCAGCGTCCCGCGTGCTCCAGCATGCCGGCGAGCGAGGCTTCGTCGATCGCGACGATGACGATGTCAGTGTCTGCCTGGTGTTTCGCGGCCTGCGCGCGAACGAAGGCGTCGGCGACCTGATTCGACAGGGCTTCGGTGGCGCGGAGCCAGCCGATCTCGACCACCGCGAGGACCGACACTGCGAGCGCCAGGATCGCCAGAAACCGTGTGCGTCCGGAAAGGCCGGCCATGGTGCTCAGCCTGCCCGCAGCGGGGTCCGCCCTGTCATGGCACGAACGCGCTCCGGATGGAGGCGTTCGCGCAGGACGGACGTCCTCGTCACAGTCCCAGCCGCTGCCAGATGGTGGTGACGGCGCCGGCCTGGTTCAGCGTGTAGAAGTGCAGCCCGGGTGCACCGCCGCGCAGGAGGTCATCGCACAGGCGCGTGACCACGTCCAGCCCGAAGGCGCGGACGCTGGCGGAGTCGTCACCCATGCTTTCGAGCTTCCGGCGGATCCAGCGCGGAATCTCGGCGCCGCAGGCGTCGGAGAACCGGGCGAGCTGCGTGAAGCGACTGATGGGCATGATGCCGGGGATGATCGGCACCGTGATGCCGAGCCCGCGGCACTGCTCGAGGAAGTACCAGAACGCGTCGGTGTTGAAGAAATACTGGGTGATCGCGGAGTGAGCGCCGGCGTTCACCTTCGCGCGGAAATTGCGCAGATCCGCGTCGGGCGAAGTCGACTGCGGGTGGTACTCCGGATAGGCCGCCACTTCGATGTGGAAGGCTTCGCCGTACTCGGCGCGGATGAATGCGACGAGATCGGCGGCATAGCGGAACTCGCCGACTTCCACCATACCGGACGGCAGGTCGCCGCGCAGCGCGACGATCCGGCGGATGCCCTGCGAGCGGTACTGCTCCAGCAGTTCGCGGGTCGTCGATTTCGTGGCGCCGACGCAGGACAGATGCGGGGCAACGGTGAGTCCCTGGTCCTGCAAGGAGCGGACGACGCCGAGGGTGCGCTCGCGGGTGGACCCGCCGGCGCCGTAGGTGACGGAGAAGAACTCCGGCTCCAGCTGCCGCAGCTGGCCGACCGTGAGGTCGAGCTTGGCGAGGCCTTCGGGTGTCTGCGGAGGAAACAGTTCGAAACTGAACAGCCGACCGCCCCGCTCGGTGCGGTGTTCCGGGGTCGCTGTATTGACGCTCTGGGTCATCGGTGTGGGGGCATCCTGTCAGAAAGACGAAACGCCCGGGGCGAGCCCGGGCGTGCCCTGTCGAGGGTCCGCGAGGGGACCCTCTGCCGACATCAGTAGCGGTAATGCTCCGGCTTGTACGGGCCGGTCTTCTCGACGCCGATGTAGCGTGCCTGGGCATCCGAGAGTTCGGTCAGCTGCGCATTCAGCTTCTTCAGCTGCAGGCGCGCGACCTTCTCGTCGAGGTGCTTGGGCAGCGTGTACACGCCCACCGGATACTTCGCGGTGTTGGTGAACAGCTCGATCTGGGCGATCGTCTGGTTCGCGAACGACGACGACATCACATAGCTCGGATGGCCAGTGCCGCAGCCGAGGTTCACCAGGCGTCCCTTGGCGAGCATGATGATGCGCTTGCCGTCGGGGAAGATGATGTGATCGACCTGGGGCTTGATCTCTTCCCACTGGTACTGATTGAGGGAGGCGACATCGATCTCGTTGTCGAAGTGACCGATGTTGCAGACGATGGCCTGGTCCTTCATCTTCTTCATGTGATCGTGCGTGATCACGTGGAAGTTGCCGGTCGCGGTGACGAAGATGTCGGCCTTGTCGGCGGCGTAGTCCATGGTCACCACGCGGTAGCCTTCCATCGCGGCCTGCAGCGCGCAGATCGGGTCGATCTCGGTCACCCACACCTGGGCGGACAGCGCACGCAGCGCCTGGGCGGAACCCTTGCCCACGTCACCGTAGCCGGCGACGACGGCAATCTTGCCGGCGATCATCACGTCGGTGGCGCGCTTGATGCCGTCGACGAGCGATTCACGGCAGCCGTAGAGGTTGTCGAACTTGGACTTGGTGACGGAATCGTTCACGTTGATCGCGGGGAACTTCAGCTGGCCGTCCTTCGCCATCTGATAGAGGCGGTGCACGCCCGTCGTCGTTTCCTCGGTCACGCCCTTGATGTGCTTCAGGCGGGTGGAGTACCACTTCGGATCGCGCGCGAGCTTCGCCTTGATCGCGGCGAACAGGAACTGCTCTTCCTCGCTGCCGGGATGGTTCAGCAGCGTGGCGTCGCTTTCCGCGCGCGTGCCCAGGTGCAGCAGCAGCGTGGCGTCGCCGCCGTCGTCGAGGATCATGTTCGAGAAGCCGCCGTCGGGCCATTCGAAGATGCGATGCGTGTAGTCCCAGTACTCGGCCAGGGTCTCGCCCTTCACGGCGAAGACGGGCGTGCCCTTCGCGGCGATGGCGGCGGCAGCGTGGTCCTGCGTCGAGAAGATGTTGCATGAGGCCCAGCGCACTTCCGCGCCGAGCGCCTGCAGCGTCTCGATGAGGACGGCGGTCTGGATGGTCATGTGCAGCGAGCCGGTGATGCGGGCGCCGCGGAGCGGCTGCGAGGC
>CAZEDA010000189.1:0-5576 GCA_964510915.1 uncultured Rhodocyclaceae bacterium
GCGATGGCTTCCGCGGTCTTTCCCTCGCGCGTGTAGAGATTGGCTTGCAGGAACCGGGCGTTGACCATGCCGGGCGAGGACGCCAGAACTCCTTCTACGATCTTGAGCGCCTTCGCAAAATCGCCTTCCGACGCCGCGATCCGTGCCATGCCGAGCTGCGCACCGGCGTTCGTCGAGTCCTGGCGAAGCACGGTCTCGAAGGTCGTGCGTGCCGGCTCGGTCTGGCCAAGTCCGAACAGGGCGTCGCCGCGCATCGCTTCCAGATCTGGCGAAGAGCCGGACGCGGCGGCAATGTCGATTTCCTCGAGGGCCTTCTTCGGCTGTCCAAGGTCCGTGAGCAGGCCGATGAGTTCGACCCGCGCCGCCTTGCCCTCGAAGCCCAGCGCGACCGCCTTGCGCAACTCGATCTCGGCGGCGGGCAGGTCGCCCAGTCGCCGAAGGGCGGAGCCGAGCAGATAACGCACTTCCGGATTCTCGGGCGCGACCTGCAGCGCATTCTTGAACTGGATGATGGCGGCCGCGTCGTCGTTCTTCTCGGCGAATGCCTTGCCCGATGCGATGAACTCCTGGACCTTTCCACCGTCACCGCACCCGGCCATCGCGGCGGCGAATGCGAGAACGAGAACGGACAGGCTGCTGCGAAACGCGGAACACCAGAGGCTGCGGATCATCGAAAAATCCGTGAAGGTAAGGGTGAATTGGTCATCGGCGGCGCAAAGCTCCAGACCGCCTGAACAGCGTGCGTAGCGTAGCATCCGCACGCCCTTGCAAGAGCGCGAGAACGAGTCACAGATCGTCCTTGCGCGCGAACCCCGTGAGACCGACGAAAACGCGACCCGCCTGGAAAGCGACCCAGGCCACGAGCTTGTGGTACCAGGGTCGTGCGGCCCACTCATCCGCGGCGATGCCGACCGATCCGCGCTCGATCGCCGCGTCGAGCGACTCCCGCAGTTTGCCGGCCAGCGCCCGGTCCGCGACCACTACGTTGGCCTCCCGGGAGAAGAACAGACTGAACGGATCGATGTTCGACGACCCGACCGTGGCCCACTCGCCGTCGACGACCGCGACCTTGGCGTGCAGAAAGGCCGCGAGATAGTCGTTGATCTCGATACCCGCTTCCAGAAAGCTGCCATACAACGCGCGCATCGCGGCGTGCACGAATCCGTACTCGCGTCTTCCCTGAAGCAGGAGGCGCACCCGGACGCCGCGCTCCCTGGCCTCGCGCAAAGCCCGCCGGAACCGGCGCCCTGGCAGAAAGTAAGGGTTGGCGATGATGATCTCGGTTCGTGCGCCGGCGATCGCGTCGATGTAGGCATCTTCAATGGCTCGCCGGTGCCGCAGGTTGTCGCGGACCACGAAACGGGCGCGGCAGCCGCCGCGCCCGGGCGCGGCCGTCGGCATCGGTGACCGGGCCCGGCCGGGACGATCGCGGCGCAGCGAAGTCCACCGGACGAGGAGCCACAGTTGCGTCATTGCGCGATGCATGTCCTCGACGATCGGGCCGACGACCCGCACCGCGTAGTCGAACCGTGGATCGATATCGTCACGCCCGTCGCGGTCGTCCTGCACGTTGATGCCGCCGCAGAAGCCCAGCTGGCCATCGACGACGACCAGCTTGCGGTGCAGCCGCCGCAGGCGGTGCCGCTGCAGCCGGAATCGCGAGCGTTCCGGACGAAACACCTGGATCTCCACACCGGCCGGTTCGAGCGTGGCGCGGAGCGCCGGTACGAGATTGTCCGCACCGAAACCATCGACCATCACACGCACGGCGATGCCGCGTCTCGCCGCATCGGCCAGGGCCTGCGCCACGCGGCGCCCGGTCGGGTCATCGGCAAAGATATAGGTTTCGAGCCAGATCTCGCGCCGGGCTTCAGCAATGGCCCGCAGCAGTTCCGGGAAGTACTCGTCTCCGGTACAGAGCAGGGCGATCTCGTTGCCCGCGACGAAAGGCGTCATGTCCAGTCAGCCCCCGGCACCGCCTCACGAACCCCGGACGAGCAGGGCGGACAGGGCGACGTGGTCGGACAGCCGTCCCGAATGGCGGCCGTGGTGCGCGTGCGCGAGCTTCACCTTGAAGCCTCGGACGTATATGCGATCGAGATTGAGCAGCGGCAGCGCAGCCGGATAGCTCCGGGCCGGTCGCCCTGCAGTGTGTTCGAAGACTTCCGTGAGGCCGAGCACATGGCGAAGGCGCATGCCCGCGCGGCGGGTCCAGTCGTTGAAGTCACCGGCAATCACCAGCGGGGCATCCGGCGGAACGAGGGCTTCGATCCGCGCGCACATCAGCGCCACCTGACGATGGCGCCACAAACCGATGAGCCCGAGGTGGACATTGATGCAGTGCAGCCTCTGACTCCAGCCCGGCACGTCGATCTCGCAATGGAGCATGCCGCGGCTTTCGAGAGATGACTGCGAGATGTCCTGATTGTCCCAGCGGGCGATCGGAAACTTGGAGAGGATGGCGTTGCCGTGGTGACCATCGTCGTAGACGGCGTTTCGGCCATAGGCGAACTCGCTCCAGAGCGAGTCCGCGAGGAACTCGTGCTGCGGCTTCTCCGGCCAGTCGCGGTGGCGGCGCGCATGGGCGGTGGACAGACCCTGCACCTCCTGGAGAAACACGAGGTCCGCACCGACGCCATGCAGGGTCTCGCGCAGTTCGTGCACGGCCATCCGCCGCCTCAGCTGCGAGAAACCCTTGTGGATGTTGAACGTGACGACGTGCAGCGTTTCCACGAGCCGTTCTGGAAGTTGCCGACCGTTGCAGGGTACCAGAACGTCGCCGCGGACGCGGCTCTTCAGGGCGCGGGCTCGAAGTACCGGTCGAGCAGATCGGGATCGTCGAAATGCCGGCGACCCAGAAAGGCCGTGGCGTGCCGGCCCCATTGCCGCATGGCGCCCGGTTCGCGGACGCCCATGGGCCAGAACAGCCAGCGCTCGCCGCGCTCCGAGCCGCGCACGATGCCGTCGGCGTCGAACAGGCTTCGCCGCCCGCCTGCGGGTGACGGGAGCGAGCGAAGCGAATCGTCATGGACCATGGGCACGATGTCGGTCTCCGGTACTGACGCGACAACCGACACGCGCTGCAGGTAGTGCGTGCGGGAGGCGACACGCACGACCGCGCGTTCGCCCTCGCGCAGCTCGGGCAATGTCTGCGGCACGAACGCCCACTCGTCGAAACCGCCCGGCGCCGGACGCACCCTTACCCGGGCGGTCGGGAAGAACTGGTGATAACAGCCGCAGTTGTGGATCGTGTCGAAGAGCAGGGGCTGCCCGTCATCGCCGAGCGTGACGCGCCAGGTGATGCCGTCGAGCGCGCCGCCGAGCAGATCCAGGGCGCCGGTCCTGGGACGGGACGGAAACCAGATGCTGTAGACGAGCTGCGGTCGAAGCGCACCGGCGAACGGCGCGTGGGACAGCCGGACATGAATCTGCGCCTGTGTCGTGTCGACCCGGACGGCGCCGCGTTCGTCGATATAGGGGCGGCCGGGACGATCGCTGTCGTCCGCGACGTCGATCTCGAAGACCGGCGCGTGGCGAGCAGCCGCGGCAAACAGATCGGCGTCAGAAAGGTCGCGCCCGAAGGTGAGATCCGGCAACGCTCGTTCAGGGGCCGCCGCCGTCACCCGTAGCAGTCGTCCGGAAACGGGTAGCGACGCCAGGGGCAGCGAGAAAGTGTGTTCGGTCTCGCCCTGGTAGCCGCGCACCCCGCGGTAGAAGG
This sequence comes from uncultured Rhodocyclaceae bacterium, assembly GCA_964510915.1. Lineage (GTDB taxonomy): Bacteria > Pseudomonadota > Gammaproteobacteria > Burkholderiales. The sequence goes on from CAZEDA010000189.1 coordinate 3,719, forward strand.
GAAACTTCACGAGCGGGTAGAGGCCGACCGCCCGTTTCCAGGTCTGGTAATCGTCGGGTACGTCGACGGACAGATCACCGCGCATACCGTCACTCGCGAGAAGAACCTCCCCGCACCTGGTGACGGTGGCCTCGAGGGGCGCGCCCGATCTCGACTCGAGCCTCGAACGCACAGACGCCGGCAGGTTGGCCAGCTCGGCGGCTCGCGCCTTCCGGTCCAGTTCGCGCATCGTCCGGACCAGCGCGGCGCGATCATCGGCATTCGCCGTGCGCAGGAGGGATGCCGTGAGGCGATTGGCTCGCAGGTAAGGACGGCCGGGCACCCGCACTTCCTGCCCGTCCCGAACGCCGGCTTCGTCGATGGCGTCGTCGAGAGATCGCCAGAAACCGACACAGCTAGCAACTTCGGGGGCAGGACTCTGACCCTGACCGTCGAACCCGGGATGCCGATGCGGGGCGACCGCGGCACATCCCGTGAGCCAGAGCAGGAGAAGAACAACGATGCTCGACGCGCTGCTCGCGAATGGCGTCCGAATTTCAGCCACGCGGGCTTTTCTCGGGCAGCTTGAGGATCGCTTCGGCGTTGCTCGGCGAAAAACATCTCTGCGCCGCCTCGCGCCAGGGCAGCCACTGATAGGCGATGTGCTCGCGCGGCGAGAGCCGCACGGGCACGATACCCCCTGTATCGAGCCCGAGCACATGCTCCGTGTTGCGCGAGACACCTGGGGCATAGCGCCACAGCCACTCGGGATAGATGTCGTACACGTTGCTGAAACGCCAGTCGTCCAGGCGATGGCGACTGGCGTCGATGCCGGTTTCCTCGAAGACCTCGCGGGCGGCGGCATCGGACAGCGCTTCGTCTTCGCGATCGAGACTGCCCGTCACCGACTGCCAGTAGCCCGGATGATCGGCCCGCTCGATCAGCAGGACGTGCCAGTCCGCCGTGTGGATCACGACGAGCACCGAGCGAGGGATCTTGTAGGGTCTGGCGGGCTTCGGCGCTGCGTCGGTCAAGGGCGTTATCCGGGAGTCAGAAGGCGTGCATCAGCACGACACCGCCACCCCAGTCGACGCTGGCATCGGTGAAACCGCGGACCGCGTAGAGCTGGATCTTGGTGGCGTTCGTGATCTTGACCGATACGAACGGCGACAGTTCGACGATCGGGTCACGGCCGCTGATGATCGGCTGCCGGTAGTCCAGGGCGGCGCCGACCGAGACGCTTGCGGCCGCCTTGTAGGTCCCGCCGACACTGCCGAACCCCACGTTCTGCAGGTCGGTGCCTGCGGGATCGCCGTACCACCGATAGCCGAGGCCCACGAACGCGGTGAAGTCCCCGTAACGGCGATAGACATCGGCCTGCACGGAGTAGTCGTTCTTGCCGGTCCCGAGGCCTTCGGATTCCGACGCCGTCGCGAGCTTCACTTTGCCGGTCACGTCCACCGTCGTTGCCGCGCTGCTGTACGCCGTGTAGCCGGCAGATGCCACGACGTCTCCGAGACCCGAGACCGTGCGCCGCTGTGCGTTGCCGCCGCTGTCGAGGACGATGGGGCGGTCGCCCCCCACCACGGTGCCCGGTCCCGAGATGCTGACGTAGGGGACCGTGAGCTTGAACAGCCAGCGATCCGTCTCGTAGCGCCCCATGACGGGGATGTACGTGACATCGGTGGAGTCGGTCCGGCCGTACTTGCCCGTGCTGTAGTCGGCGCCTACGCCGAAACTGAAAGTGCCGGAGGAGTCCTCCTGCGCCAATGCGGGCATGGCGAGAGCGATGCCGAGCATCGCAAGACCCATTTTGCGAAGTGTCATTCCTTTGGTTTTCCTGGCTTGTCCGGACTCTTGGGGACGTGCGCGCCGCCGG
>CAZEDA010000189.1:5676-6932 GCA_964510915.1 uncultured Rhodocyclaceae bacterium
ACCTTGTCGACTTTCTGGACTTTCTCCACCTTGTCCACCTTGTCGACCCGGCCCGCCTTCTCGATCTTCTCGACACGCTGAACACGCTGAACGCCGTCCGGACCGGTCTCGATGATCTCCCGCAGTTCCGTCTGAGTGCCGTCGGGATTCTCGATCTTCACGGCGCGTTCGGTCCGGGACGTGCTGCCGGATTCCGTCTTCTCCTTGCGTTCGATCTTCGTCCCGTCGCCAGTCTCGATCTTTTCCTCGAATTCGGACTGATCGCCTTCCACGCGGATCGAGGTTTCGGACTTCCCGGACTCCGACTCCGTGCGCTCACGGGTCCTCGTCGACTCTTCGCTGTCGTCGTCATCCCGCCTCCCGCGCGAATCCGATCGGTTCCCGGAAACCTTTCCCGCCCGGTCGGCGCTGCGATCCAGGGCGTCACCGTGACGGACGAACTCGATACGGGTCGCACGCAGGCGTCCCCCGTCGGGCTCCGCCGTGACGACGATGCGTTCGCCACGCTTGACGTCGCGCAGGTCGCCTCGTGCCACCACCGTGCCGTTGCCGACGCGGAACTCCTGCGTGCCGAGCCGCACGCGATCGAGATTGCGCTCGGCCACGTAGCCCTCGACGATCACACGGCCGACACGACCGTCGAACGCCTTTTCGGAACGGACGCCGACGGACTCCGCACGCAGCACGCCGCCGACGATTCGTCCCGTGACTTCGACGGACTGGTCGGCGCGCACGCCTCGACCGGTATCGCCGGGCAAGGTGACGCGCTGACCGCCAATGTCGATGTGACCTGCCCCGATGCGCCCGACCGGTCCGGAAAGACGAACCGGCTCGGAAGCGCTCGCCGGATCGATGCGGGTCGCACGCAGTTCACCGTTGGGCATTCTCAAGGCGCTCACCCGGACCGGCTGGCCCGTCGCCGCTGCTCGCGCCACACCGGCGCGGTCCTGCGGTCCGACGACGACCCGCTGGCCCACGATGACTGCATTGCCAGCGGCATCGACGCGCTGCACCGGGCCCACCACGGCGTGGACGACGTCCACCCGACGGGCAACCAGACTCGCACCGCTTCCCACCGCCTCGACGGACACCACTTGCCCCACGGCGAGGTCACCCGCGCGTCCGGCAGCACCGTTGACGGTGACGGGCGTGCCACCGTCGTAGTGCACTTCGACCCCCGCGACGCAGATGGACCCGAATCCGGTGATCACGCCCACGATCCCGGTTCCACCGATGCCGTCACCGCCAGCCACCTG
>CAZEDA010000190.1:0-6925 GCA_964510915.1 uncultured Rhodocyclaceae bacterium
ATGACCACACGCGGCTTCGGCGAGCGCGAGGCCGTGCAGCTTGCTCACTGGATCGCCGATGTGCTGGAGGCTCCCGAGGACGAAGCCGTGATCGCCCGGGTGGCGGGTGAGGTGACGGCTCTGTGCGCCCGCTTCCCGGTGTACAGCGGCATGGCCGGCCACGCGAAACAGGCGGCTGCGTGATGACGGTGGCGGGTCGCCGGCTGCGGCTCGGTGCGGAGCGACCCTAAGCGGTCACGAAAGAGCTGCCATGAAGTGTCCGTTCTGTGGTCACCCCGACACGCAGGTCGTCGACTCTCGCGTGAGCGAGGATGCGGAAAGCATCCGCCGCCGGCGCAAGTGTCTGTCGTGCGACAAGCGCTTCACCACCTACGAGACGGTGGAGCTGCGCATGCCGCAGATCGTGAAGACGAGCGGCAACCGCGCGGAATTCGACGATGCCAAGCTGCGCACGAGCTTTACGCGGGCCCTCCACAAGCGCCCTGTCCCGACCGAGCAGGTGGATGCCGCCATCCAGCGGATCACGCAGCGCCTGCTCGCGCTGGGCGAGCGTGAAGTGCCATCGCGTACCGTGGGCCAGATGGTGATGAAGGAGCTCTACAAGCTCGACAAGGTCGCGTACATCCGCTTCGCGTCGGTGTACCGGGACTTCCAGGACGTCGACGATTTCCGCGATGCCATCGAGGAGGTCGCGAAGCCCGTCCCCCGCAAGCGCCGTGGCACCTGATGCCGTGAGCCGGTCACTGCGATGAGTGCGGATTCCGAAATCGATCGCCGCTACATGGCGCGCGCCCTGCGGCAGGCGGCGCAGGGACTCAACACCACCACCCCCAATCCCCGTGTCGGTTGCGTGCTAGTGCGCGATGGCGTAGTGGTCGGTGAGGGGTTCCACGTGCAGGCCGGCGGGCCCCATGCCGAGGTCGTCGCGATTCAGCGGGCGGGCGAGGCGGCCCGTGGTGCCACGGCCTACGTGACGCTCGAACCGTGTTCGCACCACGGCCGCACGCCGCCCTGTGCGGACGCCGTGATCGCTGCGGGCATCTCCCGCGTGGTCGCAGCGATGGTCGATCCGAATCCGCAGGTCGCCGGGCGCGGCCTGGAGCGTCTGCGGCAGGCCGGGATCGCCGTCACGGCCGGTGTGATGGAACACGAGGCCCGCGAACTCAACATCGGTTTCGTCTCGCGCATGACGCGAGGCAGACCGTGGCTGCGCATCAAGATTGCCGCGACGCTCGACGGCAAGACCGCCCTGCCGAATGGCGCGAGCCAGTGGATCACGGGGCCGGAGGCGCGACGCGACGGCCACCGATGGCGTGCGCGGTCGTGCGCCGTGATGACCGGAATCGGCACGCTCCGCGACGACGATCCCCGATTGACGGTCCGGGACGTGGCGACGACAAGGCAGCCGCTCCGCATCGTGGTCGACAGCCGGCTGCGGATGCCGGTCGACGCCCGCATCCTCGAGGGTGGCGGCGTGATCGTCGCCACTGCAACCGTGGACGAAGAGAAGGCGGAAGCGCTCCGGGCCCGGGGCGCCGAGGTGTGGCACCTGCCCGATCCAGGCGGCAAGGTGGACCTCGCCGCGCTGATGCAAGCGCTCGGCGAGCGCCAGATCAACGAAGTCCTGGTCGAGGCGGGGATCAACCTGCATTCGGCGCTGGTCGAGGCCCGGGCGGTCGACGAGTTCGTGTTCTATCTGGCGCCGAGGCTCCTCGGCGACGCAAGCCGGGGCATGCTCGAATTGCCGCCGGGGCTCGCGGTGGCCGAGATGCCGGCGCTCGAGATCCAGGATCTGAAGCGGTTCGGTCCGGACATCCGCCTGCGCGCGCGATGGGCCGCGGAACCGTCCCGGGCCGACTGATCGACCGGTCGGGTTCACTTTTCACGCAACGAGGCAACACCATGTTCACCGGCATCGTTCAGGCCGTCGGCCGAATCGATCGTTTCACTCCCAGCGGCCCCGGCGCGCGCGCCCGCATCGATGCGCCGGCCCTCGACCTCGCCGATACCGCGCTCGGCGACAGCATTGCCGTGAACGGCTGCTGTCTCACCGTCGTGGCACTGGACCCTACCGGTTTCGAAGTGGACATCTCGAAGGAGACGCTCGACTGCACCGCGGGCTTCGGCCCCGGTGACCGTCTCAATCTGGAGAAGGCACTTCGAGCCAACGACCGTCTGGGCGGCCATCTGGTCACCGGCCACGTGGACGGCGTGGGGCATGTGGAAAGCATCGAGCCCATCGGCGACAACCGCAAACTCACGTTCCGCGTGCCGTCGTCGCTGTCGCGCTACATCGCGCGCAAGGGGTCCATCACCGTCAATGGCGTGAGCCTCACGGTCAATCAGGTGACGAGCGACGTCTTCAGCGTGAACCTGATTCCGCACACGCTGGCGATGACCAACCTCGGCGATCTCGTCGCGGGCAGCCGCGTCAATCTCGAAGTGGACCTCATCGCCCGCTATGTCGAGCGGATGCTGACCGGCGACGAAGGCCGCCAGGACAATCCCGCTTGACGGTGGTGACGCGGCTGGCGCGCTGTCTGCAGACCTGCCGGCCGTCGCTGACCGCGACGGCACCCTGCCGAACCGTGTGTTTACAACGGGACGGTCTCCGCGACACCATCGATGTCGCCTCTACTGCCCATGTGATCCGCCATGTCCGGTTCTCCGTCTCCTGAACTTTCCATTCCGCCCGGTGCTCTCGACGGGCTGCGCGTTCTCGAACTCGGGCAGCTCATCGCCGGCCCCTTTGCGACGCGGCTGCTCGGCGAGTTCGGGGCCGACGTCATCAAGATCGAGGCGCCCGGAGAGGGCGATCCTCTCCGCAACTGGCGCCTTCTGCAGGATGGCACCTCGGTCTGGTGGCAGGTCCAGTCGCGCAACAAGCGCTCGGTGGCGCTCGACTTGCGCCAGCCCGAGGGCCAGGAAATCGTGCGCAAGCTCGTGGCCGAAGCCGACGTGGTGGTCGAGAACTTCCGGCCCGGGACGCTGGAAGGATGGGGCCTCGGGTGGGATCGCCTGCGCGAGATCAACCCAGGACTCGTGATGCTGCGCATCTCCGGCTATGGGCAGACCGGTCCCTATCGCGATCTGCCAGGGTTCGGCGTGATCGGCGAGGCGATGGGCGGTCTGCGGCATCTCACCGCGGAGCCGGGGCGGGTGCCGGTCCGGGTCGGCGTTTCGATCGGGGACACCCTGGCAGCCCTGCACGGCACCATCGGTGTGCTGATGGCGCTGTATCACCGCAAGGTCCACGGCGGCCCCGGGCAGGTCATCGACGTGGCACTGCACGAGGCGGTGTTCAACGTGATGGAGAGTCTCATTCCCGAGTACAGTGCCTTCGGCGTCGTGCGCGAACCGGCCGGTTCGTCGCTGCCCGGCATCGCGCCCTCCAACGCCTACCGCTGCACGGACGGCTTCGCGCTGGTGGCCGGCAATGGCGACGGCATTTTCAAGCGGCTGATGGGCGCGATCGGTCGTCCCGACCTCGCGGACGCGCCGGACCTCGCCAACAACGCGGGCCGCGTGGCGCGCGTAGGCGAACTCGATGCGGCCATCGAAGCATGGACATCCACGCGTACCGTGGCGGAAGTGCTCTCGGTGCTGGCAGAAGTCCGGGTGCCTGCAGGCCGCGTCTACACCGCGAAGGACATCGCGGAGGACCCGCACTACCGCGCCCGTGACATGATCCTGCGCCAGCGCACCCGGGACGGTCACGAACTCGATGTGCCGGGCATCGTCCCGAAACTGTCGGCCACGCCAGGATCCGTGCGTGCGTCGGCCCCGAAACTCGGCGATGACACGGACACCGTCCTGTCCGCCCTGGGTTTCGACGAAGCGGCAATCCGCGCTCTGCGCGAAAGGAAGGTGGTTGCATGAGTGCATGGGCGGGCGCCCGTCGCCGCGTCCACCTGCAGGAAGTCGGCACGCGCGACGGCCTGCAGATGGAATCCGTGTTCGTCCCGACGGCCGAGAAGATCGCGCTGGTCGATGCTCTGTCGGCGGCGGGGCTCGCGAAGATCGAGGTGACCGCGTTCGTGTCGCCGAAGGCCATCCCGGCGCTGCGCGATGCCGAGGACGTGATGACGGGCATCTCCCGTCGGCACGGTGTTGTCTACACCGCGCTGGTGCCTAATCTGCGCGGCGCGGAACGCGCGATGGACTGCGGTACCGACGAACTCAACCTCGTCATGTCGGCCACCGAATCGCACAACCTGGCGAATCTGCGCATGACGCGCGAACAGTCCTTTGCCGGTCTCGCCGTCGTCGCCGGGCGCTGCGCCGCTGCGCGGTTCGCGGTGAACATCTCGCTTTCGTGCGCCTTCGGCTGTCCGATGGAAGGCGACGTTTCGCAGGAAAACGTGCTCGACTGGTGCCGGCGATTCGTCGAGGCTGGCGCTACGGGCATCACGCTGTGCGACACCACCGGCATGGCTTACCCCACACAGGTCGACTCGATTGCGCGGGCATTCCGCGCGCGATGGCCGGAGACGGAACTCACCATGCACTTCCACGACACGCGCGGCCTCGGCATCGCCAACATCCTCGCTGCGATCGACGCGGGCGTGGACCGTTTCGACGCGGCGCTCGGCGGCCTCGGCGGCTGTCCCTATGCGCCGGGCGCGAGCGGCAACGTGTGCACCGAGACGGTCGTGCACGCGCTGGAACTCATGGACTTCGATACGGGCGTGGATCTCGACCGGCTGCTGGCGGTTTCGCGCCGACTGCCCGGGCTCGTCGGGCACGACACGCCGAGCGCAATCGTCAAGGCGGGCCGGCGGCTCGACCTGCACCCCATTCCGGCGCCCGTGCAGCGCGGCCCCGGAGCCCTGTGATGGCCGAACTCCAGTTCGACTATGTCATCGTCGGTGCCGGCGCCGCGGGCTGCCTGCTCGCGCATCGCCTCTCGGAGGACGGCCGCTTCCGCGTGTGCGTGCTGGAATCGGGACCGCCCGATCGCAATCTGTTCCTGCACGTGCCGGCAGGGTTCATCCGAGTCGGCTACGACCCGCGCTACTCGTGGGACTTCCAGACCGAGCCCTCCGAGGGCAGCGGTGGCCGGCCGGTCGTCACGCGCATGGGCCGGACCCTGGGCGGATCGAGTTCCATCAACGGCTTCAACTACACGCGCGGACTGCCCCTCGACTACGACACGTGGGCGGCGCTGGGCAACCCCGGATGGTCCTACCCCGAACTGCTGCCGTACTTCAAGCGGACCGAGCGCCGCATCGGTCCGCATGACCGGCGCTTCCGCGGGAGCAACGGTCTGCTGCCCATCACCGACTGCGACTGGCGCCACCCGCTGTGCGATGCCTTCATCGCCGCTGCCGGTACGTTCGGTCTGCCGCCGCAGAACGACTACAACGCCGCCAGCCAGACCGGCGCGGGCTACTACCAGCGCTGGATCCAGAACGGCTGGCGCGTGAGCGCTGCCAAGGCCTTTCTGCGGCCGGCGATGCAGCGTGGCAACGTGGACGTCCGAACCAACGCGCATGTGACAAAGATCGTGTTCGATGGCCGGCGGGCCACCGGCGTGATGTATGTGCCTGCCCCGGGGGCGGAACCGGTGACGGTGTCGGCGCGACGGGAAGTCATTCTCAGCGCGGGCGCAGCCAACACGCCGAAGCTACTGCAGATCTCCGGCGTCGGCCCTGCCGGTCTGCTGGCGTCCCTGGGCGTGAACGTGGTGCACGCACTCCCGGGCGTCGGCGAGAACTTCCAGGATCACTACATGGTGCGATCCATCGTGCGGGTGCGCGGGGTCGAGACCATCAACCACACCGCGCGCGGCTGGCGACTGCTGCGCGAGATCGCCCGCTGGGCGGTGGGCAGGCCGAGCGTGCTGGCCATCAGTCCGTCGGTGGCGTACGCGTTCACCCGGTCGCGGCCCGAACTCGCCGACAACGATCTGCAGTTCCACTTCTCGCCCGGCAGTTACGCGTCCGGGCTCGCGGGCAAGCTGGACGACTTCCCCGGCATGACGCTCGGGTTCTACCAGTTGCGGCCCGAGAGCCGGGGCTTCGTGAGGGCCCGCTCCGCCGATCCGTTCGAACTGCCGCGTATCCAGCCCAACTACCTGCAACACGAGGTGGACCAGCGCAGTGCCGTCGATGCCCTGCGGCTCGCGCGGCGCATGCTCCATTCGGCGCCGCTGTTGTCGTACATCGAACGCGACGAATACCCGCCCGCCGAGGCGGTGAGTGACGACGAACTGCTGGACTGCGCCCGGGCACGCGGCTCGACAGCCTGGCATTTCATGGGCACGTGTCGCATGGGCCCGGTTGGCGATCCGATGACCGTGGTCGATTCGCAATTGCGCGTCGTCGGCCTGGAGGGGCTGCGCGTGGTCGACGCCTCGATCATGCCGACGATGCCCTCGGGCAACACCGGCGCACCGACGATGGTGGTCGCGGAAAAGGCGGCGGACCTCATTCTCGGTCGCAAGCCGCTGCCCGCCGAACATCCGCAGGACAATCAGGCGCGCCTCAATGCGCTGCCTGCGCAGGGCAGGAAGACACCGCGGCCCGTCGTGACCACATGAAACGGCGGGTGCCCTCCAATCGCATTCCTGAAGGGAGCGCGGCGTAGGTCGGCAAGGCCATGAACCCATGAGCGACGACACTTTCGACTACGTGGTGGTGGGGGCCGGAGCCGCTGGCGCGATCGTCGCCGCGCGGCTCTCCGAGGACTCGGGTACGACCGTGTGCGTGCTCGAATCCGGCCCTGCCGACTGGCACCCCTATCTGCACCTGCCTGCAGGATTCATCAAAGTGCTGTTCGATCCCGCCTTCACGTGGCCTTTCGCCTCCGAGCCGACGCCGTACACCTCCGGCCGGGCGATCCCGCTGCCGCAGGGCCGCACTCTCGGCGGGTCCACCTCCGTCAACGGTCTCGTCTACAACCGGGGCCACGTGGAGGACTTCGA
>CAZEDA010000191.1:0-6919 GCA_964510915.1 uncultured Rhodocyclaceae bacterium
GATCGCCCGGGCCGGCCTTGCGGCTGTCGATGGTGACGCCGCGCACTTCGGCATCCGGCCCGGAGTGGGACAGCGTCTCGGCGGCAGCGGCCTCGGAGAGCTTAAACACCGCGGCCTCCCTTCAGCACCCGACGCGCGACGTCCAGATCGTCGAACGGCTGACGCTGCCCGGCGATCTCCTGATAGGTCTCGTGTCCCTTGCCGGCGATGAGCACGACATCGCCTTCACGCGCGAGGGAGAGCGCATGCTCGATCGCCTTGGCGCGGTCGACTTCCACGAGGTAGTCGTCGCGCACGGCGCCCGCCACGATCTGCTCGATGATGGCCGACGGGTTCTCGCTGCGCGGGTTGTCGCTGGTGACGATCACGACATCCGCAAGCCGCGTGGCGATCTCGCCCATCACCGGGCGCTTGCCGGCATCGCGATCGCCGCCGCAGCCGAAGACGCAGAACAGGCGGGCCTCGGCGTCGTGCCCGACGAGTTCCCGCAGTGTTTCGAGCACCTTCTCCAGCGCGTCGGGGGTATGGGCATAGTCCACGACCACGAGCGGCGCGCCGGGCAGACGCAGCATGTCGAGACGACCCGCCACCGGCGCCACGTCGCGCAAGGCGGCCACCGCCTCTTCGAGCGACAGATCGGCAGTGAGCAGCACACCGAGCGTGCCGAGCAGATTGCTCACATTGAAGCCGCCGATCACCCGGCTCGCCAGTTGCGCACTGCCCCACGGCGTGCGGATGTCGAGAGACAGGCCGTCCACGGAAAGCTTCACGTCATGGCCGGCGATGTCGCCCTGACCCAGGCCGTAGCTCAGCACGCGGGTACGCGCCGGATTGATGCGGCTCACCAGTTCGCGGCCGAAACGGTCATCGATGTTCACGACCGCATTGGCGAGATCGGGCCACGTGAAAAGACGCGCCTTCGCTTCGGCGTACGCTTCCATCGAACCGTGGTAGTCGAGATGGTCGCGTGTGAGATTCGTGAAGAGCGCCGTGTCGATGGAAGTGCCCGCGGCGCGATCCTGATCCAGCGCGTGTGACGACACCTCCATGGCCACGGCGCGGGCACCACGATCGAGGAAGCGGCGCAGTTCGCGCTGCAGACTCACCGGATCGGGCGTCGTGTGGGTCGCGGCGTCCAGCTCTCCGGGAAAGCCGTTGCCGAGCGTGCCGATCACGGCGGTGGGACGACCCGCGGCCGTGAGCGATTGCGCGATCCACTGCGAGCAGGACGTCTTGCCGTTGGTGCCGGTGACGCCCGCGACCCAAAGATCGCGGGACGGCTCACCGTAGACGACCGACGCGATCGACCCCGCGAGGCGGCGCAGTTCGCGCACGCCGACGTTAGGGACGTTCCAGGCTTCGTTCCAGGAGAACCCTTCGGCTTCCCAGATCACGGCGCTCGCGCCCTGGGCAATTGCTGCCGCGATGAAATCGCGGCCGTCCGCCCGCTCGCCGGGGAAGGCCAGGAACAGATCGCCGGGCAGCACACGACGGCTGTCGATGGCCACCGATGTCGGCATGGCGGGCAGGCCGCGCAGCGCGGCGATGGCGGCGTGGTCGGCGCTCATACTTCCTCGCCGACCGCGTCCACGACGCTCGGAAGCGGGGTACGCGGAATGGGGAGATCCGGCGGGATCGACAGCACACGCAGCGCGCCGGCAAGAACCGCCGACGCGACGGGTGCGGCGACCTGGCCGCCATAGTGCTGACCGGCGCTCGGTTCGTCGATGAGCACGGCGACGATCAGCCGGGGCCGGCTCGCGGGTGCGAGACCGACGAACGACGAAGCGTAGCGGTCGGGCGCGTAGTTGCCGTTCACCAGCTTGTGCGCCGTGCCGGTCTTGCCCGCCACGCGATAGCCCACGACCTGCGCCTTCGGCGCGGTGCCGCCCGGCTGCGTGACGAGCTGCAGCATCTCGCGCATGGCGAGCGCGGTCTTCGCGGAGATCACGGGAACACCCGCGACGGGTTCGGTGCGCTTCAGCAGCGTGAGCGGCATCAGTTCGCCGTCGCCGCAGAAGACGGTGTAGGCGCGGGCAAGCTGCATCAGGCTCACGGAGATGCCGTGGCCATAGCTCATGGTGGCCTGCTCGATCTGCTTCCAGGACTTGGGGTCGCGCAGACGGCCGCCGGCCTCACCGGGGAAGCCCACTCGCGGCACCGTGCCGAATCCGGACGACGACAGCATCGTCCACAGATCGTGCGACGGCAGCGAGAGCGCCATGCGTGCGGTCCCGACATTGGAGGAACGCTGCAGCACTTCGGACACCGTCATGTCGCCGCCGGCGTGCACGTCGCGAATGACGTGATGTCCCAGCGGGAGCGCACCGCCGGCCGTCTGGATCACCGTCTGCGGCGTGTACCGGCCGCTCTCGAGTGCGGCGGCGATCGTGAACGGCTTCAGCGTGGAGCCGGGCTCGAAGAGATCGACCAGCGCCCGGTTGCGTGCGCGGTTCGGTTCGTACTTGGCGCGGTTGTTGGGGTTGTAGGTCGGCACGTTGGCGAGCGCGAGGATCTCGCCGCTCTCGGCATCGAGCACCACGATGCTGCCGGCCTTCGCGCGATGCAGCGTGACGGCCTGCTTCAGTTCGCGGTAAGCGATGTACTGAAGCTTGAGGTCGATGGACAGCGCCACGTCCTGACCCTGGCGAGGCGCACGCACGCGTTCGACGTCCTCGACCACGCGACCCTTCAGGTCCTTGATGACACGGCGGCTGCCCGGGCGGCCGGAGAGCTGTCCGTCGAGGGCGAGTTCGATGCCTTCGGTACCGTGCTCGTCGATGTCGGTGTAGCCAAGCACGTGCGACAGCACATCGCCCGCGGGGTAGTACCGCCGATGCTCGCGCTGCAGGAAGATCCCGGGGACATCCAGGGCCATCACGCGCGCCGCCTGTTCGGGCGGGAGGTGACGCTTCAGAAACACCACGCCCCGCTGCTCGGAAGAGAGCTTCTTCGCGACTTCCGCGGGATCGAGGCCGAGGAGTCCCGCGAGCTGCTTGCGCTGCGCGTCGGTGATGGAGAACTTCCAGAGGCTCACCCCGACGGAATCCACGGGGGTCGACACCGCCAGCGGCTCGCCATGGCGGTCGGTGATCATGCCGCGGTGCGCGGGCATCTCGAGCGTGCGGGCGTAGCGCTTGGCGCCCTCGGCCTGCAGGTCCTCGTGTTCCATGCCCTGCAGATACATGGCGCGCACGCCGAGCCCCGTGAAGCCCAGGATCAGGCACACGAGCACGAAGCGCGTGCGCCAGACGGGCAGCTTGAGCGAAAGATGCGGGAGGCGGTCGGGGCTCACGGGCGGCTCACCGTGCGGACCGGGCCGTCGACCATCTGCACCTGACCGGCCACCGGCACCTGCATGCGCAGACGCTTGGTCGCGACGTTCTCGATGTGCGGCAGCATGGCGTAGGTGCTCTGCTCCGTCTGGAGCTGGCGCCATTCCTCGTTCAGCTGCTGCGTGGTCTTCTCTTCCTTCTCGAGGTCGATGACGAGTCCGCGCGCCCGGTGCTGCGCCGTGACGGCAGCCAGCGCGCTCAGCACCGCGACCAGGAGCAGGACGAGATTGAGTCGGATCATCGCTTTTCGAGCGTACGGAGGATCGCGCTGCGCGAGCGCGGATTGGCGGACACTTCGGCATCGCCCGCACGTACGGGCTTGCCCACCATGCGCATCGAGGGCGCGGGAATGTCCGCGGCCCTGACGGGAAGGTCGCGGGGCAGGCGTGGCGGGGACGACATGTCGCGCATGAAGCGCTTCACGATGCGGTCCTCCAGCGAATGAAAGCTGATCACCACAAGCCGACCTCCAGCTGCCAGCCGCCCACACGCGGCGGGCAGCGCTATCTCCAGTTCCGCAAGCTCCTGATTGACGTGAATCCGTAGAGCCTGGAAGGTCCGCGTCGCCGGGTCCTGAGAGGGCTCACGCGTACGGACGGCGCCTGCCACGAGCGTGGCAAGTTGCCGGGTCGTGCGGAGAGGCTCTCGGGCCCGAGCCGCAACAACCGCTCTTGCAATCTGTTGAGCAAACCGTTCTTCGCCATAACGCCAGATGACCTCCGCGATCTCTTGTTCCTGCGCCCGGGCGAGCCATTCGGCCGCCGATTCGCCGCTGCCCGGGTCCATCCGCATGTCCAGCGGGCCCTCCCGGCGGAAGCTGAAGCCCCGCGCCGGGTCGTCCAGTTGCGGAGAGGACACGCCGAGATCCATCAGCACGCCGTCCACGGCAACCACTGCCAACTCTTCCAGCACCTGCGCGATTCCGCTCAGGCAGCCCTGCACACACACGAACCGCGGGTCGTCCATCGCCCGCGCCACCGCGATCGCCTCGGGATCGCGATCGATCGCCACCACCCTGCCCTGCGGCCCGAGCCGCTCGAGCAGCATCCTGCTGTGGCCGCCGCGCCCGAAGGTGGCGTCCACGTAAGTCCCGTCCGGCCGGACCGCGAGGGCTTCCATCGCCTCCGGACCGAGCACCGGCGCGTGGGCGAACACGCGCTCGGGCACCGGCCGGCCGGTCACAACGAGAAGTTCTCGAGTCCCGGCGGCAACCCCCTGGGTCCGGCGTTCATCTGGGAGATTTGCGCCTCCCAGGCCGTCAGATCCCAGATCTCGAAGTACGCCCCCTGCCCGATCATCATCACTTGCCGGTCTATGCCCGCGTACTTGCGCAGCGCGGGCGGAATCAGGAACCGTCCCGCCGAATCCAGCTCGAGCTCCTCGGCGTGACCGATCAGCAGCCGCCGCCACAGGGCCTGCTGCGGATCGAAGCTGGCCCACGCCATCACCTGGTCCCGCTTCGGGGCCCACGCATGGGCCGGGTACAGCAGCAGACAGCGGTCAGGGTGAGCGGTTAGTACTAACTTACGGTCAGGGCTCGACAGCAACCCATCTCGAAGCTTGGTCGGGACCGCCAGGCGGCCCTTCGCATCGAGGCTGAGTTCGTTGGCACCCTGAAAAACCGTATCCATGGCCCTTTTTGGGGAGAATCGACAGAAATTCCCACTGATTCCATCGTTTTCCCACTGTATTGCAAAGATCAGACCGGGTCAAGGACAACCAGAGGTCGGTTTCCTGAACCGGCACAAGGGCTTAGGTCGAGAACTTGAGACGCTTCGTAAGGGCGAACGAAGACCGCCGAATCATCGGCTTAACGAAATAACTTGAGAAACAACATGAGAAACGGCACCGAAAGGTGCCGCTTTGGAAGATTCCGACCAGGCCGGCAGGAAGTTGCCGCCGGACCAGCGCCCCTGGCGGGGACAGGAAGTTGCGAAGTCAGCCTGTAAGCCGGGTTCTGTTCGCGGCTCGACGCCGCGCGACAGTCATTCCTCTGGGACCGCGGTTGCCCGCGGCCTCTAGCAACCTACCCGGGAGCGGCGCGGGCCACGCCATCGCCCCCCTATTTGGTCTTGCACCGGATGGGGTTTGCCGCCCCCGGACGTTGCCGCCGGGGGAGTGCGCTCTTACCGGCAGCGCGCCTCACCGCGCCGCCCGGACATCCTCCGATGCCCGGCACTATTTCACCCTTGCCGCCAGCCCCCTGGAGAACTGCCCTCCGCGAGGGGACCTGAGCCGGCCCCGAAGGACCGACCCGGCCCGGGGCCGGTGGCGGTATCTTTCTGTTGCACTTTCCGTCGCCTTGCGACGCCCGGCCGTTAGCCGGCATCCTGCCCTGCGGTGCCCGGACTTTCCTCTATATGTATGAACATACAGCGACTGCCCGGCTGACTTCGCGCCCGCATTATCGCAGGCGGGAGAGCCGGAAGATACCGTGATCGTCCCGACGCCGTCGCGCTCAGAGTCCGAGCCGCTCGTACATGTGATCGTGGAAGTAGTAGTCGCGGTCCGGCTCCCCACGCCGGAAGGTACGGATGGCGTGAGCGACGATGCGAGGGGTAAACGCCACGAAGACCGCCCCGACGTTCCGGAGATAGGGGGGACAGGTGAGCGGCACCATCCGCCGCGAGCCATCGAGATTCACGACGATGATCCGGCAGTGCTTCTCGATCGCGACGGCGACTTCCCACCGCATCTCGGGGACCGCAGCGGCCGTGTCGTCACCGATGAGTGCGATATAGACACCCGACTCGTCCAGCCCCTTGCGCGCGCACTGCTTCACTGCCGCTTCGTCGCGGCCATTCAGCGCAGCCCCACCTCCCGCGCAGCGCTCGAAGCGGAAGTCCCGGAACTCCACCGCATGCCACCGCTGCATCAGCCGGAAGGCGGGAAAGTCCGCGGGCGCGAAGCCGACCACAGCACGCTCCAGCACGGTGCTTCGTCGAGGCGGACGCCCGCCCTGTCCGCGCGACAGCGCGTCATCGGCCGACCCTCGCGCCGCCACGTGGCCTTCTGCAGAACCACCCTCAGCCCCGTCTCCGCCCGAGGCGTCCGGCCAACGGCGCCCTTCCAGACCGCCTCCCCGCCAGCGCCGGTCCTGCGACTGCGTGCCGCCGACCGTGCCGCGCCTCACCCGCCCGTCACCCAATCCCACCATCCACCTTGTCTGTGAACCCAGCCTCCGGAGTCTGTCCGACCGCCGCCAATGACGGAACCCGATTCCTCCTGTGAACACCTCAGTGAATTCCGAAGGCACTTCCGCGGATGCGCACGGTCCGTTCGGCCTACTCCGTGAAACGACACGGTCATGCCCGATTGCTAGCCTCCGATGAAAGGCAGGAAAGCCTTCCCACATCGGAGACCACCGTGCACAAGACACTTCTCGCCGCGGCTATCGCGGCCCTCGTCATTCCCTCCGCGAACGCGGCGTCTCCGCTGGCCGGCTGGGACAAGCTCTGGACCTTCACGCACGGCGCCGGGACGAGCGTCCTCGGGCAGACCTCCGAGATCGTGGCGTTCGACAGCCTCTCCAATCAGTTGTGGGTCGCGGGCCTGAAGGGCATCGACGTTCTCGACGCGGTGAA
>CAZEDA010000192.1:0-6882 GCA_964510915.1 uncultured Rhodocyclaceae bacterium
TGACGGCCCCGAGGCCCACACCGACCCGGGCCTCGTTCATCATGTGGAACATGTAGGTCAGGCCCTTGTGCGGCTCGCCCACCAGCGTGCCGATCGCGCCGTCCTTCTCGCCGAAATTGAGCACGCAGTTCGTCGTGCCGCGGTAGCCCATCTTGTGATTGAGCCCGGCGAGGGAGACGTCGTTGCGGCTGCCGAGCGACCCGTCGGCATTGACTAGCACCTTGGGCACCACGAACAGCGAGATGCCCTTTACGCCGGGCGGCGCGCCCTTGATCTTCGCCAGCACGAGATGAACGATGTTCTCCGACAGTTCATGCTCGCCGCAGGAGATCCACATCTTCTGTCCGAACAGCCGGTACGTGCCGTCGGCCTGCGGCTCGGCGCGGGTGACGATGTCCGACAGCGACGACCCCGCCTGCGGCTCCGACAGGCACATGGTCCCGAAGAACCGCCCCGCCAGAAGGTGCGGCAGGTACAGCCGCTTCTGCTCGTCGGACCCGAAGGCGGCCAGCAGATTGGCGTTGGCGATGGTGAGAAACGGATACGCGGTGGTCGACACGTTCGCACCGTTGAACAGGGCGAATGCGGCTTGCGCGACCGTTACCGGCAGCTGCATGCCGCCGACGGATTCGTCGAACGCCGCCGAGAGGAAGCCGGCGTCGATGAATGCGCGCAGTGCCTCCGCGACCTCGGGGATCATCGTCACGCGTCCGTTCTCGAACTTCGGCTCGTGCTCGTCGGCCTTGCGGTTGTGGGGCGCGAACTTCTCGACGGCGATCTGGTAGGCGGTATCCAGGACCGCGTCGAACGTCTCGCGCGAGTGTTCCTTGTAGCGATCTCGCCAGCAGAGGTTCTCCGCGTCCAGCATTTCGTAGAGGACGAACTCGAGATCGCGGCGATTGATGATGCGGGGTTCCATGGAATCCGGGGCGGCGTGAGTGACGGGGCGGCAGCGCGTCACCCGCGGACGCGCCAGCCGGCGCGGCCACGGGCGACGCGCAGGTTGCGTTACACGATCTCGAACAGGCCGGCGGCACCCATGCCGCCGCCGATGCACATGGTGACCACTGCGTACTTGACGCCGCGGCGCTTGCCTTCGATCAGCGCGTGGCCCACGAGGCGTGAACCGGTGACGCCATACGGGTGGCCCACGGCGATGGAACCGCCGTCGACGTTGAGGCGATCATTCGGGATGCCCAGCTTGTCGCGGCAGTAGATCACCTGCACGGCGAAGGCTTCGTTGAGCTCCCACAGACCGATGTCCTCGACCTTGAGACCGGCGCGCTGGAGCAGCTTCGGCACGGCGAACACCGGTCCGATGCCCATCTCGTCCGGCTCGCAGCCCGCCACCGCAAATCCGCGGAAGATGCCCAGCGGCTTCAGGCCCTTGCGCTCGGCGACCTGCGAATTCATCACCACGCACGCGGAAGCACCGTCGGAGAACTGGCTCGCGTTGCCGGCGGCGATCACACCGCCTTCCACCGCGGGCTTGATCTGGGACACGCCCTCGTAAGTGGTGTCCGCGCGGATGCCCTCGTCACGGTCGGCCACGGTCTCGCGGGTGGATTCCTGGCCCGTCGCCTTGTCGACCACCTTCATGGTCACCTTGATCGGCACGATCTCGTCGCGCGTCCGGCCCGCAGCCGCCGCGGCGGCGGCCTTCACCTGGCTGTCCACGCCATAGCGGTCCTGGACTTCCCGGCCGATGCCATAACGCTTGGACACCTGCTCGGCGGTCTGCAGCATGTTCCAGTAGATCTCCGGCTTGTTGGCCTTCAGCCAGTCGTCGTGAACCATGTGGCGGTTCATCTCGTTCTGCACGCAGGAGATGGACTCGACGCCCCCCGCCACGAAGATGTCCGCCTCGCCCGCGATGACACGCTGGGCGGCCATGGCGATGGTCTGCAGCCCCGAGGAGCAGAAGCGGTTGACCGTGACGCCGGACACGGTGATCGGCATGCCGGCCCGCAACGCGATCTGGCGGGCAATGTTGTGGCCCGTGGCGCCTTCGGGGTTTGCGCAGCCCATGAGCACGTCCTCGACCTCGCCCGGCTCGAGTCCTGCCCGCTGCACGGCATGCTGAACGGCATGACCGCCGAGCGTGGCACCGTGCGTCATGTTGAAGGCGCCGCGCCAGGACTTGCACAGCGGAGTGCGGGCGGTGGAAACGATGACGGCGTCGGCCATTGGGGTTCTCCTCGTGACGGATGACAGGGGCGGTGCCTTCGGGGAGGCCTCGCAAAGAAGCGGGAGTTTACTGCGTCGGGACCCCGCCCGAGCGCGTGATACGCTCCGGACGATTCCGGGCCGACCTCACGACGACATGACTCTCCGCATCCTCATCACGAACGACGACGGCATCAACGCCCCGGGCCTGGCCGTCATGGAGCGC
This sequence comes from uncultured Rhodocyclaceae bacterium, assembly GCA_964510915.1. Taxonomy (GTDB): domain Bacteria; phylum Pseudomonadota; class Gammaproteobacteria; order Burkholderiales. The sequence goes on from CAZEDA010000192.1 coordinate 2,393, forward strand.
ATCGCCGCGCAGCTCTCCGACGATGTCTGGGTGGTCGCTCCGGACTTCGAGCGCTCGGGCGCCGGACGATCCGTGTCGCTCGCCGAGCCGATCCGCATCCGCCAGTTCGGGGAGCGTCGCTTCTCCCTGCTGCGCGGCACGCCGGCAGACTGCACGATCATCGCGCTGAAGGACATCATGAAGGCCGCGCCGCCGACGCTGGTGCTCTCTGGCGTGAATCGGGGCGCCAACCTGGCGGAGGAACTCACCTACTCCGGCACCGTGGCCGGCGCGATGGAGGCCACGATGTACGGGGTGCGCTCGATCGCGATGAGCCAGGCATTCACCCAGGGGAAGGATGTCCCGTGGCAGACCGCGGAGGCCCACGCGCCGGCCGTGATCCGCAAGCTGCTCGCGCTGCCGCAGACGCCGGGCGTGTTCCACAACGTCAACTTCCCGAACATCGCGCCCGACGCCGTCAAGGGCGTGCGCGCGGTGCGTCAGGGCAACTGGGAGACGATCCGCCTCGACGTGGACAGCCGCATCGACGCCCGGCACTTTCCCTACGCCTGGCTGAGCTTCTTCCACGAGGCTGGCGACCCGGACGAGAACACCGACCTGGGCGCCGTGCATCGGGGCTGGGTCTCCGTGACGCCGGTGCACGCCGACCTCACCCACCACGGCAGCCTCGACGCACTGAAGGACCACTTCGGCTAGGAAGGAGCCGCACGACCTCCGCGGATCGCGCAGGCTGTCCGCCCGTCCCTGGGATCAGCGGCGAAGGCGGGCGCGGGCGATGTTCTCCGCGACGGTGAAGTGGTGCCCCACCTTCACGAAGTTGTAGGGCGTCACATTGACGGCGCGGAGGATGCGCCGGATGACCTCGCCGTCCACCACGTCCACATCGATGATGTTGACGCAGCCGGCATCCTGCTCGAACGCGCCGAGCCCCTCCAGCCCGCCGCGAGTGACCCACGAGAGGATCATCGCGTTGGTGCCGCCGTGAGCCACCAGGAGCAGCGTGCTCCAGCCCGGTGACAGCAGCAGCGACTCGAACGCGGGGATGATCCGTCCCTGGAACCCCGCGAAGGTCTCGCCGCCGGGGAACCCCGCACCGGGCAGCGCCGCCCGCTCGAAGCCATAGACGAACTCGGCCTCGATCCGGTCCTCGCTGAGCCCGCCGAGGCCAGTGCCTCGCAGTTCCTCCAGCTCGGTGACTTCCCGCACCGTCACGTCCCGTCCCTCGAGAACGAGGGAAGCCGTGCGGCGGCTGCGCTGCTTGCCGGTGTGGACCGCGAGGTCGAAGGGCACCTCCGCGAGGAGGTCCCGCATCAGCTTCGCCTGGTGGACGCCCTCCTCCGTGAGGTCCACGTCGCCGAACACGGTGCTGCCATCCGGCCGGTGGTAGCTCACCTCGCCATGGCGCATGAGGTAGATGCGCCGCCGGCCTCTCGTCCCTGCCAGCGCCTCAGCCATGGTTCGCTCCTGCAAGGCAGCCCGTCATCGGTGTGCGTGCTTCTTGTATTCGAGGCGGGCGACCTGATTGCGGTGCACCTCGTCCGGACCGTCGGCGATGCGCAGCAACCGTGCGGTGGCGTACGCATGGGCGAGGAACGGGTCGGTCACGCCGGCGCCGCCGTGGGCCTGGATCGCCCAGTCGATCACCTGGCAGGCCATGTTGGGCGCCATCACCTTGATCATGGCGATCTCGGCCTTGGCCTCCTTGTTGCCGACGTTGTCCATCATCCAGGCGGCCTTGAGCGTGAGCAGGCGCGCCTGCTCGATGGTGATGCGCGCTTCGGCCACGCGCTCCTGGGTGACGGTCTGCTCGGACACGGGCTTGCCGAAGGCGACCCGGCCCATGGTCCGCTTGCACATCTGCGCCAGCGCGCGTTCCGCCAGGCCGATCAGACGCATGCAGTGGTGGATGCGTCCCGGCCCCAGGCGACCCTGGGCGATCTCGAAACCCCGGCCCTCGCCCAGCAGGATGTTGCTGACCGGGACCTCCACGTTCTCGAAGGCGACCTGCGCATGCCCGTGCGGCGCGTCATCGAAGCCGAACACCGGCAGGATCTTCTCCACCCGGACGCCCGGGGTGTCCATGGGCACCAGGACCATGGACTGCTGCTTGTGCCGGTCGGCGTTGTCGGGATCGGACTTGCCCATGAACACGAGGATGCGGCAGCGCGGGTCCGGCGCGCCGGAAGTCCACCACTTGCGGCCGTTGATCAGGTAACGGTCGCCGCGGCGCTCGATGCGGGCTTCGATGTTCGTGGCGTCGGAGGAGGCGACGGCCGGTTCCGTCATGGCGAAGGCGGACCGGATCTTCCCTTCGAGCAGGGGCTCCAGCCACAATTTCTGCTGCTCGGGGGTTCCGTAGCGCAGAAGCACCTCCATATTCCCGGTGTCAGGTGCGGAACAGTTGAAGGGCTCGGACCCGAAAGGCGAGCGGCCCATCAGCTCCGCGAGCGGGGCGTACTCCAGGTTCGTGAGGGTGCCGCCATGGGTTTTCGGCTGCCAGAGATTCCACAGACCCGCGGCCCTGGCCTTCGCCTTGAGCTCGTCCATGAGCTTCGGCGGGTCCCAGCGGTCGCCCGCGGCGATCTGGGCAATCATCTCCGCCTCGACGGGGAAGATGTGCTCGTCCATGAAGGACGAGACGCGGGCCTGCAGTTCCTTGACCTTCTGGGTGTACGCGAAATCCATGACGGGTCCTTGTCTTGTGCGTTATCTGGGGGTGACCGGCGGTCCCGGCCGCCCGCGCGAGCGCCGCATTATGAGCCTCTGCATATGTCGCGAACACGCCGGGCGCCCTACGATGCCGTCCATGCTTTCGTTTCGATGGCGCCGGCAGTGCCCGGATACCCCGGCCGCTCCGACGTCCCGCCCGCCCACCTGAGCGGGCGCCCTCGCAGACGAATCCGAATCCATCCGCCGGCGAGGGCCGGCCAGCAACGTGGCGCCGACATGCTTTCCAGCTACCAGGAAGTGCAGGACGATCTCATCATGGGCGACATCCCGATGCTGCCGGCAGACCTCGACGGGTTCGCCGCGCTGGGCATGCGGGCGGTGGACCTTCTGCGACCGACCGCGCTGGCCGACCGGGTGCAGGACGCCGCCGAGTACTTCTTCGGCCGGGTGTCCGACCTCACGGAAGACGAACTGGACGACCTGATCGGCAACGGCTGAATCCGCTGCCGGACCCGTCAGGGGACCGGCATGCGCGACGAGTGGTGGGACACGATCGTCCAGCGGTCGCCCTCCCGCCGGTAGACGAACGTGAATCGCAGGGACTGGCGCACCTCGGCGCCGTCCTTCGTATCGACGGACGTGTAGTAGCCCGAGTTCAGCGCCGTCCCGCCATACACCCGCACGTGGGTCTCCCCCAGTTCCATCCGCAGACGCGGCCGCCGCTGCGCGGAGTCCTCGAAGTACGTCAGCACCGCCTCCGGCGTGATCCGGATGGTGGGCGAAATGGTCCCCCAGAACACCGCATCCGGCGCATAGAGCGCAGAGATCCGGCGTGCGTCCCGCGTGTTGAAGGCCTCGATCCAGGCGGCGGTGGCAGCGCGAACGCCCGCCACCGTGTCCGCATCCGCGCCCGAGGCCGTGTCTTCCGCGGCAATCGGGCCGGCACCGACAGTCGCGGCAATCCCGAGCAATGCGCCAAGCGCCCTGCGCCACCCCTTCATGGCGACAGACGCCGGACCGTCCACGTGCCACCGGCCGCGACGTCATAGGCGAGACGGTCGTGCAGGCGGCTCTCCCGGCCCTGCCAGAACTCGAACGCGCGCGGCACCAGCCGATAGCCGCCCCAGTGGGGCGGGCGCGGCGGGTCGTCGCCGAGACGGCCGGTGGCCTCGGCCACCTTGCCCTCCAGTTCAGCCCGCCCCGAGAGCACCGAACTCTGCAGCGACGCCCAGGCGCCGATGCGGCTGCCGAGCGGGCGCACACGGTAGTAGGCGTCGGATTCCTCTTCGCTCACCTTCGAGACGGTCCCCTCGATGCGGACCTGCCGCTCCAGTTCGACCCAGTGAAACAGCAGGGCCGCGTGGCGGTTGGCGGCGAGTTCCCGCCCTTTGCGGCTCTCGTAGTTCGTGTAGAAGACGAAGCCGCCGCCCCCCACTTCCTTCAGCAGCACGATGCGGGCGGACGGGATCCCTTCCGGGCTCGCGGTGGCGAGCGTCATGGCATTGGGCTCGGGCAGTTCGGCCTTCAGCGCTTCGTCGAACCAGCGCTGGAACTGGACGAACGGGTCCTGCGCGGCGTCGGCTTCGTCGAAGCGTTCGCGGAGATATTCCTTGCGGAGATGGGCGATGGTCATGGTGTGAGTGTCACGGCAATCAGACTGCGAAACCGACGGAGCGCGCCGCCAGGCCGTCGAACAGGCCGAGCAGGCGGTCGCGCCAGGAGAATACGGGGTCGTCCTCGGCGAGCAGGCGGAAGGGCGATACCCCGCGCGCCCACATGAACGCGCCGAACACGGTGTAGTCGGCGTAGCTGGCGGACTC
>CAZEDA010000193.1:0-6827 GCA_964510915.1 uncultured Rhodocyclaceae bacterium
CCCCCGAGAACCAGCCGGACAGCGAATGACGTCCCGGCCGAAATCATGACCGGCAGGGAACGTCTCTTGCGAGTGGCGATCTGATGAACCGCTATACTGCGGAGCAGAAAGCTTCATCGGCGCCGGGTGCCGGTCGGAAGGTCCGACTCGCCCACGGGTCTGCAGCGCGGGAGCCCGATACCCCTCTTTTCAGGATGATTCACCCCATGAACGCATCGATTCGCACTGCCGGGCTGGGCCTGGCGCTCGTCCTGGCCGGTCTGTCCGGGCCCGTCTCCGCCGAGGAGAAGGAACTGCCCCCTGCCACGAACCCCCTGGAACGCATGCACCTCAAGAACGCCAAGTGCGCGTGGACGCAGGAGATCGGCAATCACATCTATCAGTGCCTCAAGGAAAACTTCGGCATGAACGCCCACTGGTGCCACAACGAGGCGATGGAGCTTCTCTGCCCGAAGCAGCTGGGCTCCGCGACCGCCCAGCCCGCGCCAGCCGAGGCAGCCAAGTAAGCTCGCGACGACCGCCGCGATCCGCACGCGGAAGGCTGGAGGAGACTCCGGCCTTTTTCGTTTCCGGTGCCCGACCGAGCCATCCGACTTTCTCCCATGACCCCGATGTCCCGATCCGTCCGGTTCCCGTTCCCCCGCTTGCTCGCGTTGCTGGCTCTTCTGCTGCTCTCTGCAGCGCCGGTCTCCGCGCACGTCACGAAGCTCTCGAGTGCCAGGCTCACGGTCTCGGCCGACGCCGTCAGCGGGGCGATCGAACTCAACGCCCTCGACCTTGCCGTGGCGCAGGGCAGGGTGGCGGACGCACCCCAGCCGGAGGCGGCACCCCCTGCCACGGCAGAGGATGAGGTCCGCGCCCGCGCCTACCTGCTGGAGCACGCTCGGGTGCTCCACGGGGGGCAGCCGTGTCCGGGCGAGGTGCTCGGGGCGACCGACAAGGCGGACCACCGCGTGTACTCGGTCCGCTGGACCTGCCCGCGGCTGGGCGGCGATCTCCGCTACGAAGCCACGCTGTTCCACGCCATCGACCCGGCCAGCAAGCACATGGTCACCGTGCAGGGCGATGTCGCGCGGTTCGCGCTGCTTTCCGTGCAGCATCCCGCCGTGGACCTCGGCGCCGCGGCGGTGGACACCCCCGCGATGCTGCGCCACTACTTCGAGGCAGGGGTCGAGCACATCCTCATCGGCTTCGATCACATCGCCTTCGTGATCGCCGCCATCGCCTGGGGACGGCGGTTCTGGCCGCTGGCCAAGGTCGTCACGGCGTTCACGCTCGCGCATTCCGTCACGCTGGCACTCGCCGTCCTCGAGATCGTCTCGATTCCGTCGTCGATCGTCGAACCCCTGATCGCACTCAGCATCGTGTACGTGGCCGGCGAGAACTTCCTCGTGCGCAATCTCTCCCACCGGGGCTGGCTCACGTTCGGGTTCGGCCTGATCCACGGTTTCGGCTTCGCCGGTGTGCTGCGCGAATTCGGACTGCCGAAAGACGCGATCCTGCCGGCCCTGGCCGCGTTCAATCTCGGCGTGGAAGCCGGACAGCTCTTCGTCGTGGCCTCGGCCCTTGCGGTTCTCCTGCTGATCGAGCGCCGCTTTCTCGGCGTCCGTCCGGGCGGGGAGGCCGATGTCCGCGTGGTGAGGGTGCTCTCCGGTGCGATCCTGCTGCTGGGAGCCGGCTGGACGATCCAGCGGGTGACGGGTCTCTGATCCCGCACCGCGTTCGTCTCAAGTCGGTGCATTTCCGGCGAGCGTGCCACCTGAGCGTGCACGGCATTGACACCGGCCTCTCGAATGGCATCATCGACAGGTCCTGGGGTGTCGGGACTTCGGCATAAGAATCCATCCTTGAAACTTCTCATTCTTGGGAGAGTGCACGTGAAGCTACGTCTCGCCGCTCTGAGCGCCGCGCTGTTCGGCGCCACTGCTGTTGCCCCGGCCATGGCCGACACCACCGATGTCAAGACGCAATCCTGGGTGTACGTGAAAAAGAAGGGCGCCCATTGCAACGACGATCCGAATTGCATGAACCGCTATCACCCGGCGATCAAGCCCGTCGCGACGGCCAAGCCCGGGCAGCTGATCCTGTTCGAAACGCGCGACGCGCTCGACAGCGAGTTCAAGGCGAATTCCGAACCGAAGGACATCGGTGCCGTCGACCTCAACCTGGTCCACCCGATCACGGGTCCCGTCTACATCGAAGGCGCGAAGCGCGGTGACGTGCTGGCCGTCACGCTGGTGGACGTCGAGCCCGACGAGTACGGCTACACGACCGTGGTGCCGGGATTCGGCTTCCTGCGGGACATCTTCACCAAGCCCTTCATCGCCAACTGGCGGCTGAACCGGCTGGAAGCCGTGGCCCCCGAGATTCCGGGCGTCGCGATCCCGTTCAACGGCTTCATGGGCACGGTCGGGGTCCTGCCGGGCGTCCCCGAAGTGAAGGAGATCGTGAAGCGCGAGAAGGACCTCGGCGCAGCAGGCGGAATCGCCCTGCCGCCCCAGCCGGTGAGCGCGATGCCCCGCGATGTCTGCGGCCCGAACGGCTCCCACAAGGACGAGTGCGTCCGCACCATCCCGCCGCGCGAGAACGGCGGCAACATGGACATCAAGCAGATGGTCGTAGGCACGACGCTGCTGCTGCCCTGTTTCGTGGACGGCTGCGGTCTGTTCGTGGGTGACGTCCACTACGCGCAGGGTGATGGTGAAGTGGCCGGTACCGCCATCGAGATGGGCGCCAAGGTGACGGTGCGCACCGAGATTCGCAAGGGCATGGCCTCGCTGATGAAGAACGGCCCTCACTTCGAGGGTGGCTCCCAGATCAAGAAGCTGGAGCCCGATGCGTTCTACGCCACCGTGGGCTATCCGCTCAAGAAGGCCGGTGAGATCCCGCCGTACTCCAGCTACATCGACGGCAAGATCATGGGGCCGCTCACCAACCTGTCGGAGGATCTTTCCCTCGCCGCCCGCAGCTCGCTCATGAGCATGATCGACTGGCTGGTGCAGACCAAGGGCTACACGCCCGAGCAGGCCTACGTCATCACCAGCGTCGCTTGTGACCTCCGCATCGGCAACGTCGTGGACGTCCCGAACTACGCCGTGTCGACGATCTGCCCGCTCGAGATCTTCAAGGGCAAGAAGTGAGTCACGGCGCCCGTCGCCGCTGACTGCCATCGCCGGAGCGATCCTCTCGAGGGTCGCCCCGGCCCGGACACCATGACTCCTTTCTCCAGTTCGAAACGCCGTTTCCTGGTTGCTGCCGGTGCCCTGGGTGCAGGCGTCCTGCTGTGCGGGCATACACCGTTCCGCCAATGGGTCGTGCTGCGGCAGCGCTTCCTGCTCATCCATACCAATCGCGAAGACATGGGCACCGACCGTCTCGGTGACAAGCTCGCGGCTTCGCTCCTGGAGCAGCTCCCGTCCAGTCGCGCGCGCGTCGTGCGCGGACCGCACAATGCGCGAATCGGCAGCCTGATGGCGACGGATCAGGCCGATGTCGCCGTGTTCTCCAGAGCGAATGCGGCGGCTCTCGCGAAGGCCGCTCCGCCGTTCAGTGAACTTCCTCCGACCGCCTTGAGGGTTCTGGTGGAGGACGCCGACTATCAGCTCGTCTGCCGGGAGAGCTTTCCCCGCCATCACGGCTATCTCATCGCCGAAGCGCTGCAGCGCGACGCCGACCGGATCGGCATCGTCGTGCCCGATCGCCCCGTCGCCCTCGATGACGGCACCCTGCCCACGCACGCGGGCGCCCTGGCGTTTCTTCGCGGCGAGCCTCTGGAGCCTTCCTGATGCGCGGCGCGTACGCGCTCGCACGGGCGCTGTTCGCGTCGATACTCTTTGCGTCCGGCGTCTTCCTTCCCGCGTCGGCGCACGATCTGATCACCACGGAACTGGCCGAGCGCTATCTGGCGCGCGCCAACGCAGACCTCGAGAAGACCCGTTCGCGCGAAGTACCCGCGCGCCGAGCCGAGGCCTTCTACGATCTCGGCCGGCTTGTCGACGAGATCCGCGAACTGCTGAACCGCGACATCGCGATGCACGGCAAGGTCCAGGGGCTTCCCTCCAACTACCTCGTCGCGCAACTCCAGGCCCGAGCCGTTGACCTGAAGCCGGCACCGGACACGGGCCGCTTCGGTCCTGGCGTCTCCTACTACCGTTCGGCGCTCGATCTCGACCCGGATGTCGCCCGTGGCGACGCCGCCTACCGGCTGCTCGTCGGGGAGTTCTACGACGGCTTCGACGCCGACCCGCTTGCCACCCGCTGGCCGTGGGGGCGTCTCCAGGAGCAGGTGCGTCTTGCCGAACGCCTCCGGGCGCGCCAGCCGGCTCACCCGGAACTGGAGGAGATCGAGTTCATCCTGGCGGTCGTCTGCCTGCAGTCCGCGCGCGTCGCCCCCGACCGGGACAAGGCCCGGACCTGGGGCGAGCGGGGCGCTCGCGAGGCCGCGGCTTTCCGGCGGCGCTTCCCCGACAGCATGCGCACCAGCGCCCTGGAAGTTCTCGTCAGGCTCTGAGCGACCTCCCCCGGGATTCCACACGGGGCAGGGAGCGTCGCAACGCCGTACCCCATGCTATCCTCGCCGCACATGAACCCGGACGAGTCCCGCGCTTCGCTGACGCGGTCACTCCACACAGGGAGGAGAAAGTGCTTCGAGCATGGATGTTTCTGCTGGCGCTTTGCGTTTCCGTCACCGCGCTCGCGGTCGACGAAGCTTCGCTCGGCATCAAGGTCCGCAAGCAAAGCGGCATGAACTACGTCACCGGCGGTCTGGGGGACGAGGCGCAGGCCTTCGTCGAGATCTCGGGACGCTATCCGGTCCACCTGCGTCTGCAGGTCGACGGGCGCAACATCGACACGCGCGGCGTGAAGGTCCGCGTGCTCGATGCCAAGGGCGATTCCGTCGTCGAGGCGGATGCCGAGGGGCCGTTCTTCTATGTGAGTCCGCCGTCGGGACGCTGGACCTTCGAGGTCGAGTGGCAGGGCCAGAAGCTCAGCCAGACCAAGGACCTCACCGGACGCCGGTATCTCGACATCGGTTTCGACTTCAAGACTGCGCAGTAGACATCCATCGGCCGGCGTCCGCCGGCTTGACCTGACTCGCCGCGTCGCGATGCCGGCGGGCCGACTGAAGCACGGGAGATGACCATGAAGAAGCGTTGGCTGGGTGCTGCAGCCGCGGTGGCTGCGCTGTTGTGCACGGGAGTCGCTCACGCCGCGACGATGAACATCCGGTTCGGGACCCCCTTCGTCACGGGCAGCAATCTCCACAAGGCGATGGAGAAGTTCGCCGAGGTCGTCGGTGCCGAGTCCAAGGGCGCCATCAAGGTCCAGGTGTACGCGGACAGCCAGATCGGCGACATCCAGCAGCTCATCGCCGGCATGCAGCTGGGCACCGTCGACATGGCCTACCTCGGGGTGGGCAATTCCGGTCAGCTGAAGGGCTGCGGGCCGCTCAACGTCTCGTACCTGCCCTATCTCTTCAAGAGCAAGCGGGCTGCAGAGGACATCCTCAACGGCCCGATCTTCGAGCCGCTCTACGAGCAGTGCGCCCAGTCGGCCGGGGTGCGCATCTTCGCGGTGGGCGGCGACCGCAGTCCCCGGGCGATCGTCACCACCAAGGGCCCGATCCGCAAGCCCGAGGACCTGAAGGACATGCGCCTGCGCATTCCCCCCATTCCCATCTTCCGCGACACGTTCGAAGTGCTGGGGGTCAAGGTCGTGCCGCTCGGTCTGAACGAGGTCTACATGGCGCTGTCGCGCGGGCAGGTGGAAGGGCAGGACAACGGCTTCGATCTCACGCTGTCGTTCCGCTTCCACGAGGTCTCGAAGCACTGGTCCGCGACGGATCACGTCTACGACATGGGCGCGTTCTACGTGTCCGAGCGCAAGTGGAAGGCCTTCACGCCCGAGCAGAAGGCGCTGTTCAAGCGCGCGGCGCAGGAGGGCGGCAAGCTCGCCACGCAGCTCGGCGAGGAACTCGACCGCAACGGCCTCGAGGAACTGAAGAAGGCCGGTGTCACCTACACGATTCCCGACCGCGCCGCCTTCGCGAAGGCGTGGGCCGACATCCACAAGAACTACGAAGGCAAGGTGTGGCCGGCCGGGCTGGTGCAGCGCATCCGCGACGCGCAGAAATAGCACGACGGCCGCAGCCCAATGCTCGACACCATCGAGGCCCTCTTCCGGCAGATCGAGCGCCTGCTCGACTGGCTGATCGCTGCACTCGTGCTCGCTCTCGTGCTGATCGTGGGCTCCCAGCTCATCGACCGGCACGTCATGACGCTGCCGATGGCCGCCCCCGATCAGTACGCGCGCATCTTTCTCGTGTGGCTTACCTTCCTCGGCTTCTCCGTTGCCATCCGCAACGGCACGAACATCCGGGTGGACCTCATCGATTCGCGATTGCCGCCGGTCGTGCGACGCATCCTCGAGGTGGTGTTCGATGCGCTGATGCTCGTGCTGATCGTGCTCTTCGGCTGGTACGGCTGGCCGCTGTTTCTGGTCGGGCAGGATCAGGAACGTCTCGGCACGATCTTCAGCGAAGCCTGGCCGACGGCGGCACTCCTGGTGAGTGCGGTGCTGATGGCGCTTTTCCTGGCGATGCGGATCCTGCTCGCTCTCTCCGGCCGCCCGGTACCCCGCGCCGCCCACGCCGAGTAGTCGACCCATGCTCCTGCTTCTGTTCGTCGCCTTCATCCTCGCGCTGCTGATCGGGCTCGACGTCGGCTTCTCCATGCTGTTCTCCGCGTGGCTGGGCGTCGTGTCCCGCGGCGACGACGTGAACCCCGCGATGATTCCGCAGTTCATGATCGCCGGCGTGGACACCTACG
>CAZEDA010000194.1:0-6821 GCA_964510915.1 uncultured Rhodocyclaceae bacterium
GGCGCTGGGTGACGCTGCCGTGGACACGCTGATCCGCGGTGCGCCGCGCGGCGCGAGCACGGTCACCATGCAGGTGGCGGCGATGCTGGATCCCACGCTGGAGGCTCATGGGCCGCGTCGCAGCCTCGTCCAGAAGCTGCGCCAGATCCAGGCGGCGCGGGATTTCGAGCTGCGCTGGACCAAGCGCCAGATCCTGGAGGCCTACCTGAATCTGTCCACGTTCCGCGGCGAGATCGTCGGTCTGGCGGCTGCCACCGACGCCCTGTTCGGCAAGGAGCCCGCGGGTATCGATCTGCGGGAGGCGGCGCTCCTGGCGGCGTTGCTCCGGGGGCCGAACGCAGCGCCGGCAGTGGTGGCTCGCCGCGCCTGCGCGGTGGCCGTCAGCACCGACTGCGCGCCTTTCGAGCGCCTGGCGTCGGCCGCGTTGGCGGGGCCGCCCCGGATCCATCAGCGTGCGATGCTGGCTCCCCACCTCGCCCGCAGCGTGCTGTCCCGCGATGCCCGACGGGTCGTCACGACCCTCGACGCGAATGTGCAGGCGCATGTCCTCGAGGCCCTCGCCCAGCAGATCATCGCGCTCGGCGGCCGGCAGGTAAGGGATGCCGCCGCCCTGGTTCTCGACAATGCGACCGGTCAGGTGATCGCCTATGCCGGCAACGCCCCTCGCGGCGGTAGCGCCCCCTATGTGGATGGCGTGAAAGCGCTGCGGCAGGCAGGTTCGACGCTGAAGCCCTTCCTGTATGCGCAGGCGATCGAAGACCAGCTGCTGACGGCAGCCTCCCTCCTGGATGACTCGGCCGCCAATCTGGTCACCCCCGGCGGGTTGTACGTTCCGCAGAACTACGACCACGAGTTCCGCGGGTCCGTGAGTGTCCGCACGGCCCTGTCCTCTTCGCTGAACGTGCCGGCAGTGCGCGCGCTGATGCTCGTGGGACCCGAGGCGTTCGTGGACCGGCTCCGCGGCTTCGGCTTTGACGCCCTTGTCGAGTCCGGGGATCACTACGGTTACTCGCTCGCGCTCGGCAGTGCGGAGGTCTCCCTCTGGCAGCTCACCAACGCATACCGGTCCCTCGCCAATGGCGGCGTCTGGTCGACGGCGCGATGGCAGCCGGGTCCGATACCGAAGTCCGTGCGGGTCGCCGATCCCGCTGCGGCGTGGGTCGTGTCCGACATTCTCGCCGACCGGGGGGCGCGCAGCGTCGGCTTCGGACTCGAGAATCCGCTCGCGACGCGGTTCTGGAGTGCGGTGAAGACCGGCACCAGCAAGGACATGCGGGACAACTGGTGCGTCGGGTTCTCCCGCCGGTACACGGTGGGGGTGTGGGTCGGCAATTTCGACGGGTCGCCCATGCAGGACGTGTCCGGGGTGTCGGGCGCGGCCCCGGCGTGGCTGGACATCATGCAGTTCCTCCATGCTCAGGAACCGCGCTCGGGTGCACCGGCGCGACCGGCCGATGTGCTCATGCAGAAGGTTCGCTACGTGCCGGAGGTCGAGCCGGAGCGGGAGGAGTGGTTCCTGAAGGGAACCGAAATGAGCGAAGTCGCGGTGAAGCCCGTGCGGAGCGGGGCGGGGAAGATCGTGTACCCGGCCAACGGCGTGATCCTGGCGGTGGATCCGGACATCCCCGACGCCGTGCAGCGTGTCCAGTTCCGGGCCGCCGGCGCGGGGGCGGGGGTGCAATGGTGGCTCGACGGGACGGCTCTGTCGGAGACCGGCCCCGCGGTGTCCTGGGTGCCCCGGTCCGGCCGGTTCGAACTCGCCCTGGTGGAAGCCGATGGTTCAGTGCTCGACCGGGTGCGGTTCGAAGTGCGGGGAGCCCGCAAGTCCCCATAGAGCTTCACCAGATTGGGGGACGCGCGCGCCTGCCGTCAGGATCAGAATGATTCCGGCCTCCGACCGGGCGGCGCCGGGACGCATCTTCCCGCGCTCCTCCCCAGCGGGAAGCCGGCCCAATCGGCCGAAGGCCTGCCGGAATCGCGGTTCGTGCAGTCATCGCATGGACTGCGGTGGCCGTGGCAGCGGTCCGACGTTCCGCGGGCCGCTGTGCCGGCACCGGGGTGCCGGCGTGATCACCTCCTGGTGCGCCGGCTCCCCGGGGACTCTTTCCCTCTCCGGGCGCCTCGCGGCGCCCGCTTTTTTGGTGACTGCCCGCGGGCGCCGGGGGGTTTTCCGTCCCGACATTTTTTCTAGCCAATGCAGGTCCCCCTCCCTACAATAGCCGCGCTTCAGACCTGACCGGGGATCGGCCCCCGGTCCAGACAACAAGTTTCAGTGGGAGGAAGAATCTTGGCCACGCAGATCGTTGATCCTGCTTTCGAGGAAGCCACTTACCGGAAGGTCGGGGCGAAACTCATTCCGTTCCTGTTCCTTTGCTACATCGTTGCCTTTCTCGACCGGGTTAACGTCGGCTTCGCGAAGCTCCAGATGGCGCCGGACCTCCAGTTCAGCGACGCCGTCTACGGTTTCGGGGCTGGCATCTTCTTCATCGGCTACTTCATCTTCGAGGTGCCGAGCAACGTGATCCTGGAGAAGGTCGGCGCGAAGATGTGGATCGCGCGGATCATGATCACCTGGGGTGTCATCTCCTCGGGATTCATGTTCGTGAACTCCGAGACATCGTTCTACGTGCTGCGCTTCCTGCTGGGCGTGGCCGAGGCGGGATTCTTTCCCGGCATCATTCTCTACATGACCTACTGGTTCCCGGCGTCCCGGCGCGCGAAGATGACGGCGCTGTTCATGACGGCCATCGCCATCTCCAACGTGATCGGCTCCCCGGTGTCCGGCGCCATCATGCAGTACATGGATGGCTTCGCCGGCATGCGCGGCTGGCGCTGGCTGTTCCTGCTGGAGGGGCTGCCTTCGGTCATCATCGGCGTGTTCGTGATCTTCGTGCTGGACGACGGGCCGCGAAAGGCGAAGTGGCTCACCAAGGAGGAGCAGGACCTCATCGTCCGGCGGGTGGAAGAGGACAATGCCGGCAAGAGCGAACTCGGCGGCCGCCACAACGTCCTGGACGCCTTCAAGGACGGTCGGGTCTGGGCGCTGGCGGTGGTGTACTTCTGCGGGGTGGTCGGCTTCTACGCGGTGAACTTCTGGATGCCCACCATCATCCAGGAGCTTGGCATCGACAAGAAGGACTTCCTCAAGGTCGGTCTGCTGTCGATGATTCCCTGGGGCGTTGCGGCGGTGGCCATGGTGGTCGTGGGTTCCCACTCCGACCGGACGGGCGAGCGCCGCTGGCACGTGGCGGGTTCACTCCTCGTGGCCGTGGCCGGCATGCTCGCCCTTGCACTCGTGGGCAAGACCTCGCCGGTGCTGTCGATCATCGCGCTTACGCTCGTGACCGCCGGGATTCTTTCCTGGGTCGCGACCTTCTGGTCTCTGCCCACGGCCTTCCTGTCCGGCACGGCGGCAGCGGCAGGCATTGCGTGGATCAACTCCGTCGGCAACCTCGGCGGCCACTTCGGCCCTGACCTGATCGGCCGGATCCGCACTGCCACGAACTCGTCCGAGGCGGCGTTCTTCACGCTCGCGGCCCTGGGTCTGGTGGGGGTCATCATCGTGCTGCTCCTGCCCAAGACCCAGCGTACGCCGGGTGCGGTGTCAGCGTCGCCGCACTGATTCCCAGGCAGTTCCCGCATCATCGACCACGCGCCCTTTCGGGCGCGTGGTCGTTTCTGGCGCCGCGTTTCCAGTGGAAATCGATGCCATATTCGTAATTTTTTTCGACATCCACTCTCTCTAATCCTCTCGACCCGGTAGAATCCCTGTTCATAACAAAGGATCGAACATTCGATCGAGACGCCCGTGCGACGTTTCCTCGTCACGATTCTCGTTGTCCTGCTGGTCTTCCTCCTCGGGTTTCTGGTCTACATGACCCAGGCGGTGGATTTCGGCCGCCAGGTGAGGGTGAATGAACATCTCGGCAACCTGCGCACGCTCGATGCGAAGCTGAACGAGTCGCTTCTCCGCGCCCGCACGGAATCGCTCGCCATCGACGAAGTCCAGTCGCTGTGGCGCGATCAGGCAGGCAGAAGCATCAACGGGCTCGGGCAGGAGGCGAGGGCGCTGGATGATCCGGTGCTCGTCGCGAACGTCGCGCGACTGGCGACGCTTTACGATCAGAAAATCACACTCATGGCCCAGTACTGGCAGGCGATGGGAATCTCCAAGAACGCGCTCAGGCAGGTGCTGGACAGCGTGCCTCAGGCCCAGGCGCTGATTCGTGAACTCTCCGTGCCCGAATCGGGGGCGGTGCGTGATCGCGTCGAGGACGTCCGGCGGGTGCTGGATCGGCTCTCGGAAAAGAGCACCGAGTTCTCGGCGCTTTCCGGCCCGCGGCTGGCCCAGGAGATCGAGGATGCCGAGTACCGGCTGCTTGCCGCGGTAGAGGTGATGCCGGCAGGTCCCCGCGAGGCGCTGCGCAACATCGTTTCCACTCTTCGTGCCCTTCGCGAGGCCCAGCCTCGGCGGGACGAGTACTTCAGCAAACTCTACTTCTTTCCGACCGCGCCGCGCACGGATGCACTGGGCATGCAGTTCGCGCAGGGCTTCCAGAGCGCGCTGGAGCAGCGCGAGCTCTACCGCGTCTACCTGATCTTCTATTCGGGCGCCCTGCTGGTGCTGCTTGCCTACCTGGGCATGCAGCTCTTCCGCAGCTACCGGGTCATCAATCTCGTCAATCTGCAGCTGAAGCGCGCCAACGAAACGCTGGAGCACAAGGTGGAGGCCCGCACCCGTGAGCTGTCCGACGCCCTCAAGCACCTCAAGGATTCCGAGCTCATGCTCGTCCAGTCGGAGAAGATGTCTTCGCTGGGCCAGATGGTCGCGGGCATCGCCCACGAGATCAATACGCCGCTCGCCTACGTGAAGGCGAGTCTCGACTCGGTGGAGGAACAGCTCCCCGAGATCGCGACGATGAACGCGGAGACTGCCCGATTGCTGCAGATCATGCAGAGCGGCGATGCGACGGACGAGGACGTCACGGCGCAGTTCGTGAAGGTCGGCAAGCTCGCGCGCCATCTGCACGACGCCGAGACGCTCGCCACCCTCGAGCGGCTCACCCAGGACGGCCTGTATGGCATCACCCAGATCTCGGAGCTGGTGCTGAACCTCAAGGACTTCAGTCGCCTCGACCGCACGAAGGTCGCGCGCGTCGACCTGCGCGAGGGGCTCGAGAGCACGCTGAAGATCGCGCGAAACCTCGTGAAGACCAAGAAGGTCGTGAAGAACTTCGAGGACATCCCGCCTGTGGCCTGTTCGCCCTCGCAGATCAATCAGGTGTTCCTGAATCTCGTCACGAACGCCGCCCAGGCCACGCCGGAGGGCGGCGGTACCATCGTGCTGACCACCCGACGGGGCGGCGACGGCAGCGTCGTGGTGACCGTCGAGGACGACGGGCACGGCATTCCCGCGAACGTGCTGCCGCGCATCTTCGACCCCTTCTTTACCACCAAGGACGTAGGCAAGGGCACCGGTCTCGGCTTGTCCATCGCATACCGTATCATCGAGCAGCACGGCGGCCGGATCGAAGTGGAATCCACCGTCGGCAAGGGGACACGCTTCACGGTGACGCTGCCCGTGAACGGCGTGGAGGCTGCGGCATGAGGGTTCTTTGCAACGCGGGGTGGCATGCGACTGCCTGAACGCATAGGCAAGTACGAGGTTCGAGGTCAGCTGGGCACCGGCGCCACCGCGACGGTGTATCAGGCCTATGACCCGATCATCGAGCGCACGCTGGCCATCAAGGTGGTCGACAAGGCCCGGCTCGACCCTTATGAGTCCAAGGCCATTCTCGCGCGCTTCCGCGTCGAGGCCCGGGCGGCCGGCCGCCTGCAGCATCCGAACATCGTCGCGGTCTACGACTTCGGCGAGGAAGAAGAGCTCGTCTACCTCGTGATGGAGTGCGTCTTCGGCCGACCGCTCACCGCCTATCTCCAGGGCGAGGACTTCAGCGGCGAGCCCGAGAAGTGCTGCGACATCATGTTGCAGGTGCTGGGCGCCCTGGCGTACTCCCATGCCCAGGGCGTCATCCACCGCGACATCAAGCCGTCCAACATCATGCTGAGCCGCGACGGCGTCATCAAGATCGCGGACTTCGGCGTGGCCCGGCTGGAATCGTCGAACCTCACGCAGACCGGCGATCTGATCGGCACGCCGTCCTACATGGCGCCGGAGCAGTTCGCAGGCGAGATCGCCGATCCCCGGACGGACCTCTACGCCGTCGCCGTCATCCTCTACGAACTGCTCACCCGCAAGCGACCCTTCGACGGGCCCAACAGCGCGGTGATCATGCATCGGGTGTTCACCGAGACGCCGGTGCCGCCGTCCGAGCGCAACACGCTGCTCACGACCGAACTCGATCATGTGGTGCTGCGGGGCCTCGCGAAGGAGACGACCGAGCGCTACCAGAGCGCCCGCGAGTTCGAGGAGGCGATACGCGAGGCGCTCAAGCACCCGCTGCTGCTCGCCGACGCGAAGCCCAAGAACGACGGGCCGAAGATCTCCACGTCCGCGCTGCGCGCGGTGCGGCAGAACCTCGGCCCGGAAGGGGCAGTGGAAATCGATCCGTCCATGACGCTGCCGGGCGTCGGGCCGCGGGCGGTGGTGCCCACCCTGGTGTCGCCGACCAACCAGGTGCCCGGTGTGGGCGGCGACCGGCCCAACGTGCTGTTCGTCGACGACGAGATGCGCATTCTCACGGCGCTGCACGCGCTGTTCCGTCAGCAGTACCGCGTCTACACGGCGGACGACCCCATCCAGGCCCTCGAGATGGTGAAGCGCATTCCGGTGCAGGTGGTGGTGTCCGACCAGCGCATGC
>CAZEDA010000195.1:0-6808 GCA_964510915.1 uncultured Rhodocyclaceae bacterium
CGCAAGCTGCCTGAGCCACCCGCCGCATAGTAGGATCGGACGGAACCTTCTTGTCCGACCCGGGCCGATGCCTGAATCCCTGCCTTACATCCAGTCGAAGGACAATCCGCTGCTGAAGCGTATCGCGCGCCTGCAGGAGAATGCTCGGGCGCGTCACGAGGAGGGCACCACCATCCTGGAAGGCTGGCATCTCATTCGCGCTTGCGCCGAAGCCCCGCGGTTCGGACCGGCGTCCATCGAACGCCTGGTGTTGTGCGACGAGATCGCCGATACAGTCGAAACTCGCACCGTGCTCGCAAGCTATCCGCAGATTCCCGTTCAGCGGGCTTCCAGTACTGCAATGGCCAGGATCGGGCCGACCAGCGGACCGAACGCCGTCGTGGCGATCATCCATACGGTGTCCAATGCTCTGCATCGGGAGGCGGCGGCCGACACCTTCGAACTCTGGCTGGACGACGTGCAGGACCCCGGGAATGTCGGCACGCTCATCCGGACGGCGGCCGCCGCCGGCGCCTCCCGCGTGTGCCTCAGTTCCGGTTGCGCGGACGCCTGGAGCCCCAAGGTCCTGCGCGCAGGCATGGGCGGGCATTTCGGGCTCCAGATCGAAACAGGCGTGGATCTGGATGACCGGCTCCGGCTCGCGAACCTGAAAGTGGTGGCCCTGGCCGCCGATGGGGAAGCCGACCTGTTCGGAATGTCGCTCGTTGGCCCCGTGGCCGTTCTCCTGGGAAACGAAGGTGCAGGCCTTCGGGCAACCCTCGCCAATGCTGCCCACGTTCGGGCCCGGATTCCGATGCCGGGGACGGTCGAGTCCCTCAATGTGGCAGCAGCGGGGGCAGTCGTGTGTTTCGAGCGGGTCCGGCAGATGGGGGGACCGCGCAGCTGATCGCCCTCTGAGACACACGCCATGCAGTAGACATAATATGCATTATGCGGTTCTATGGACACTTCCGAGGTGGGAACGAGCCCTGGTCCGGCCGGCAAAAACTACATTGTGTGAGTCGGCTGGTTCGCCTTGGCGTAGCCGGCCAGGAGACCTTCCATCTTGGTCTTGGCCAGTTGCCCGGATTCGTCGTCCTTGAACTGGACGCCGATACCGTGGGCCTTGTTGCCCTGGGACCCCGGCGGCGTGATCCACACCACCTTGCCCGCAACAGGCAGCTTGGTCGGATCTCCTGGCAAGGCGATCAGCATGAAGATCTCGTCCCCGAGCCGATAGGGTTTGTTGGTCGGGATGAAGATGCCACCATGGCGGATGTACGGCATGAAAGCGGCATGAAGGATCGCGAGATCCTTGATGTTCAGGGACAGCGCGGTTGTGCGAGGGGTGGTGTCCGGAGCCTGCGTCATGCTCATGCCCCCTCGAAAATCGCCAGATAACCCAACAGAAGATCCTCCACGGCCAGTTTCGGATTCATCGGGTGATCCAGCCACCGTCTTGAGGCCCGGAGACGACTTTCGTACGAAAGAAGTCGTTTTCGAGGCGTCGCGGGGGCGAGTCTGTCGAGTTCCTTCTGGAAATCCGGGTGATATCGGGCCGGCAGCCCGCAACTGCTCCCAAGCAGATCGGCACACCATGTGTGCATCAGGCGGTGGGCGTCACCGAATTCGATGGAATCAGCCAGACCGAGGAGGTCCGCGGAACGCCGCCTGGCGGGGCTCTCGCTGACCAGCGGCAACAGCCGCGAACGGGCATCCCAGTAAGTTTCCCGCAATTCCGCATGCGCCAGAGGGGATCCGCCCAGCTGATGCAGGACGAGGTCCGGCGTGCGGACACCCTGGTCTTCCAGCCAGAGCTTCGCCTCGGCAGTCGTCGGCTTGGGCAGACGGATTGAAACGCAGCGACTGCGAACGGTGGCAGGCAACCGGGCCGGAGTGTGACTCACGAGAATCAGGTGGGCCCGGGGAGGCGGCTCCTCGAGGACCTTCAGCAGACTGTTCGCGGCAGCCGGGTTCATCCACTCGGCCGGTGCCATGACCACGACGCGGGCGCGCTCCCGATTCGGCGTGACCTGAAAGAACGCGATCACCGACCGGATGTCGTTCACCGGAATGAGGTGCTTTTCCTTCTCGCGCGGCTTGTCGGGATCCTCATCCTCCTTGGGGGCATCGTCCTCCTTGTCAGCATCCGGCACGGCGACCTCGCCGAGCAGCAGCAGGTCGGGATGTCGGCCCGCGGCGGTCCAGCGGCAGTCGTCGCAGGTACCGCAGGCCATCCCCTGCGCTGTCGGTGTCGCGCAGAGCAAGCCTGCAGCGACTGCCAGACCGAACTCCTTCACGCCCGAACCGCGTGCGCCGGACAGCAGCAGCGAAGCCGGGACACGGCCGGTCGCGAATTGCGAATCCCAGGTCGGGCGATGCCAGGAAAGGATGGACATGGTGGTGCCGGGCCTCAGGCGGGGCGCGCCGACGGGAATCGCACCCGGCCCGGTGCCACGGAGCTGAAGCCATGGATCACGTGACTCCCCCTCCGCACTCCGCCGTCAGCCAGTCGGCCAGATGCGCGCGGATCGCCTCGGGCGTCCATTGCGCGGGCAGGCGATGGATCCGCTCGGGCTCTCGCGCCTGCAGTTCCAGGTATGTGGCCCGGACTCTCTCGTGAAAGGCCTGCGCTTCCACTTCAAAGCGATCCGGAACATCGCCGCGCCGGCCGAGGCGCTCGCTTGCGAGTTCGACCGGGGCGTCCACGAGAAACGTAGCGTCGGGTCGAAGCTCGCCCAGGACCCAGTCCCGCAGCGCGTCGATACGGGCGAGTGCGATGCCCCGCCCTCCTCCCTGATACGCATAGGAGGCGTCGACGAATCGGTCGCACAACACCCACGTTCCCCGATCGAGGGCAGGTTTCACGACTCGGACAATGTGCTCCTGGCGCGCGGCGAACATCAGCAGCAGTTCCGTCTCCGGCGAGATGTCGCTGCGACGGTCGAGGAGGATGCTTCGGATGGATTCCCCAACCGCGGTTCCACCCGGCTCGCGAGTCAGAATGTGATCGATGCCGCGCTCTTCGAGCAGACCGGCGAGCGCCTTGACTGCGGTGGACTTGCCGGCGCCGTCGATGCCTTCGAACGTGACGAAACGAGCCTGCATGGGGAGCCTCAGCGCCTCTGGAATCGGGCGACAGCCCGATTATGCTCGTCGAGCGTCGCAGAAAACTCGGAGGTCCCATCGCCGCGAGCCACGAAGTACAGGGCAGGGCTGGCCGGCGGGTTCATCACGGCCGCAATGGAGGCCGCCCCCGGTGCCGCGATCGGCGTCGGGGGCAAGCCGATTCGCGTGTAAGTGTTGTAGGGAGTATCCGCTTCGAGGTCAGCCCGCCGAAGATTGCCGTCGAACCGGCTCCCCATTCCGTAGATCACGGTCGGGTCGCTCTGCAGGCGCATGCCGATCCTGAGACGGTTCGCGAAGACGGCACCGATCAGGGGACGGTCGGCAGGGCGGCCGGTCTCCTTCTCGACGATCGAAGCGAGGATGAGGGCCTCGTAGGGCGAGCGCACGGGAAGGTCAGACGCCCGACCCGACCACGCGCCTTCGAGAATCTTGCGCATGCGGGCATACGCCTGGCGCAGCAGGACGATGTCACTGGTGCCCGCGGCGAAGTGGTACGAGTCCGGGAAGAAGAGGCCTTCCGGACTTTTCTCGATGGCACCGACCTTTTCGAGAATCTCGGACTCCGCCATCCCTTTGGTGTCGTGCCGTACCCCCGTATGCGCATCCAGCACGGCGCGCACCTGGCGAAAGGTCCATCCTTCGATGAAGCGGATCTGCTCCTGGATCGACTCACCGCGCGCGATCCGGTCGAGGAGATCCCGGGCTGTGAGCCCGCCTCTGATCTCGTAGACACCGGCACGCAACTGATGGGCCTTGCCATCCAGCCGCGCCAGCAGGGCGAACACCTTCGGGTGATCCACCAGGCCTTTGGTCTGCAGCTGCCGGGAAAGCTGCCGAATACCGGTGCCAGGCTCCACCGTCAGGCGAACCGCTGCACCCTCGGCGATGAGCGGCGTCGTACGGTATTCGTGGACGGCGTAACCGGAGACGCCACCCGCGACGAGCAGCAACACGAGGAGGAGAAGAAGAAAGCGCCGCACGGGTCAGAGTCTCCTGTCCCGTAGCAACGCCGCGACGTACGCGCGGGAGCGAACTGCGAGCCCCTGGTGACCAAGCGACTCCGGCAAGGCGAACGCTCTCCAGGAAAGCCGCGGATACGACATGATCACGACTGACGCGAACCACCCGTCCGGTCGGGCGGCACGGACTTCAGGACTCCGCACCGGCGACCGCACGGGCTGGCGACTACAGTGCGCGGAACACCAGCGATCCGTTGGTGCCACCGAACCCGAAGGAGTTCGACAGCGCCGTGCGGATCGTCATGTTGCGGGCCGTATTCGGGACGTAGTCCAGATCGCACTCCGGACTCGGGTTGTGCAGATTGATGGTGGGCGGTGCAACCTGATCGCGAATGGCCAGCACGCTGAACACCGCTTCCACCCCGCCCGCCGCGCCCAGCAAATGGCCGGTGAGGGACTTGGTGGAACTCACCGCCACGCTCTTCGAGTGATCCCCGAAGCAGCGCTTCACGGCAACGGTTTCCGCCACATCGCCCAGCGGCGTAGAGGTGCCGTGAGCATTGATGTAGTCGATCTGATCGACATTGAGCTGAGCAGAACGAAGCGCATTGCGCATGCAGCGCACGGCGCCCTCCCCGTCTTCGCACGGCGCCGTCATGTGATGGGCATCCGCGCTCATGCCGTACCCCGCCAGCTCGCAGTAGATGTGAGCACCGCGAGCCTTGGCATGTTCGTATTCTTCCAGCACCAGAACGCCGGCGCCCTCTCCGAGCACGAACCCATCGCGGTCGGCATCCCACGGCCGGCTGGCGGTCGCGGGATCGTCGTTGCGAGTGGACAGCGCGCGCATCGCCGAGAATCCGCCGACGCCCAGCGGGCTGATGGCGGCTTCCGCCCCGCCCGCCACCACGATATCGGCGTCGCCATACTCGATGAGCCGACCGGCCTCGCCGATGCAGTGGGTGGACGTGGTGCAAGCCGTGACGATCGCCAGGTTCGGTCCCTTGAAGCCATAGGTGATCGACAGCGTGCCGGCGATGAGATTGATGATGCTGCCGGGAATGAAGAACGGGGAGATCTTCTTCGCGCCGCCCTGGGTCAGGGCCGTGTGCGTCTCCTCGATCAGGGGAAGCCCCCCGATTCCGGAACCGATCACGACACCGATCCGTTCGGCGTTCTGTTCCGTCACCACGATGCCGGCGTCACCGATCGCTTCGACCGCTGCTGCCATGCCGTAGTGAATGAACGTATCGAGCCGGCGCGCTTCCTTTGCCGGCAGATAACGGGTCGGATCGAAACCCTTGACCTCACCCGCGATCTGCGACGCGAAAGGCGAAGCGTCGAAGCGCGAAATCGCGGTGATGCCGGATTTCGATGCCAGGACGTTCTGCCAGGACTCCGCAACCCCGATACCGGTGGGACAGACAATCCCCAGACCGGTCACGACAACCCTGCGTTTTGACAAGGCTACTCCGGATGGAAAAACCGGCGACGCTCGAGCGCCGGGATCAATTGAGGTGAGCGTTGACGTAGTCGATGGCTTGCTGGACGGAGGTGATCTTCTCGGCCTCTTCGTCCGGGATGTCGCACTCGAACTCTTCCTCGAGGGCCATCACGAGTTCCACGGTGTCGAGCGAATCGGCTCCGAGGTCATCGACGAACGTCGATTCGTTCTTGATGTCACCTTCGTTCACGCCGAGTTGTTCGGCGACGATCCGCTTGACGCGTTGCTCCACGCTTTCCATTTTTTACCCTTCCCTTCGATTGGATCTGATCTCAACGAGGGCGCGTGCTATTGAGAAGGCGACGCGACCACACCCCCTGGTGGACTCGGACGCATGCGAGTCGGGCGCGCATTCTACCAAAACACTCCCTCCCGTTCGCATTGCCGAGCGCATATGACACTCACTCCATCAGCATTCCGCCGTTGACGTGAATCGTGCTGCCGGTGACGTAGCTCGCGCCTTCCGATGCGAGGAACGCCACGGCTGCAGCCACTTCCCTGCCCTGCCCGAACCGCCCCAGCGGCACCTGTGCGAGCAGCGCGTCGCGCTGGGCATCGGCCAGCCCGCGCGTCATGTCCGTATCGATGAAGCCCGGCGCAACGCAGTTTACCGTTATGTTGCGGCTGCCGACCTCTTTCGCCAGTGATTTCGTGAAGCCGGTCAGTCCGGCCTTCGCGGCCGCGTAGTTCGCCTGACCGCCGTTGCCGGAATGGCCGACGACGGACGTCACGTTGATGATCCGCCCCCATCGGGCCTTCATCATGGGCCGCAGCACCAGCTTGGAGAGCTGGAACGCCGCCCGGAGGTTGGTGTTCATGACGGAATCCCACTCGTCTTCCTTCATGCGCAGGAGCAGGTTGTCGCGCGTGATCCCGGCATTGTTCACGAGGATGGCGACATCTCCGAGCTTCTGCGCCACGGCATCCAGGGCGCCCTGCAGCGCGTCGGTCTGCGTGACGTCGAGGGCGAGCCCGAATCCCTGCACTCCGGCTGCCGCCAGGGCCGCATCGATGTTCGCGGCACCTTCGGCCGTCGTGGCCGTCCCTGCGACGAGGACACCTGCCGCTCCAAGTTCCAGAGCGATGGCCTGCCCGATCCCCCGGGAGGCGCCCGTCACCAGCGCTACCTTGCCTTTCATGTTCACGCTCCCTGTCTGGTGGCCGTGATGGTGTCCGCAATCGCCTGCGCGCCGGACAGCGTATGGCTCGAAGCCGTCTTGACGATGCGGCGCACCAG
>CAZEDA010000196.1:0-1938 GCA_964510915.1 uncultured Rhodocyclaceae bacterium
AGGGCCGAGAAGAACTGCGCGAGAAGGATCGTGTAGAAGCCGCGATTCATGGGGCTTTGTGGGCCGCCCGAGAGAAGGTGCGCCGGATCGGGATGCAGGCTGCGCGGGGGCGCTCTGCCGGGGTCTGCGCCCTGGCTCGACCGCGCCCGGACACCCTTGCGTCATCGGGGTGCGGGACTGGAAACAGGGCCGGTCGGCGCAAGTTCTTGTCGGTCTGGCCGTTGCCGTCGTCTTGAGTGGGTTGCCCTCGGATGGATGCGCAACCGTCTGGGGGCGCGGCGGCTTTATACCATGATTCCCCGTCCCGGCCTTCGTTCCTGCATCGGGCGGTTTCGCAACGCGGTGGCCGCGCCGTACTATTGCACTTTGCCTCCACCCGGCCTGCCGCCGGGCCTGCCCGCCCGGCTTCATGACGCGCCCCATTCTCGCCAGCATCGACCTTGCCGCCCTGCGCCGGAATCTCGCGCGGATCCGCGCCTTCGCACCCCGCACCCGGGTGGCCGCCGTGGTCAAGGCGAACGCCTATGGTCATGGCATCCTCCGGGTCCTGCCCGCTCTTGCCGATGCCGACGGCCTGGCGCTGCTCAACATCGAGGACGCCGCCGCCGCGAGACAAGCCGGGTACGACCGCCGGATTCTTCTTTTGGAAGGCGCCTTCGATCGGGAGGAACTCGAGTTCGCCGCGCGCCTGGGTCTCCACGTGGTCATTCATTGTGAAGAGCAGATCGCCTTGCTCGACTCGCTGGGGCCCGGCGCGGTCGTCCATGCCCATCTCAAGCTGAACAGCGGCATGAACCGCCTGGGTTTCGCACCCGGCGCGTTCGAGCGGGCGCTCGCGCATTTGCGGGCGCATCGGGGAGTCGCCTCGCTCACCCTGATGTCCCACTTCGCCAGTGCTGACGACGGCCGTGGCGTCGAGGAGCAGATCGCCTGCTTCGACCGGGCGGTCGCGGGCGCCCCCTTCGAGCAGTCGCTCGCGAATTCCGCGGCGCTGATCCGTTGCCCGGCCGCAAGGCGGGACTGGGTGCGGCCGGGCATCGTGCTCTATGGCGCCACACCCTTCGAGGACCGCTCCGCTGCCGACCTCGGCCTTGCCCCGGTCATGACCCTCACCAGCCGTCTCATCGCGGTGCAGGACGTGGGGGCCGGCGAACACGTCGGCTATGGTCAGGCTTTCACCGCCCCGCGACCCATGCGTGTCGGCGTCGTGGCGTGTGGCTATGCGGACGGTTACCCCCGTCACGCGCCCTCGGGCACACCGGTCGTCGTGGGCGGGACGCGCACCGTGACGGCGGGCCGTGTGTCGATGGACATGCTCATGGTCGATCTCTCGAACTGTCCTGACGCGGGTGTCGGGACGCCGGTTACCCTGTGGGGTGAAGGCATGCCCGTGGACGAAGTGGCGACTTCCGCCGGTACGGTCGGCTACGAACTTCTCTGCGCCCTGGCCCCGCGCGTACCCGTTCGGGTGGTGGGCGGCTGACCGTCGGCCGGGCGGGCGCGGGGAGACGGCCCCGCGATCTGCGTGAGCAGATGGGACTCGCGCTTGTAGAAGCCTTCGGTGTGAAAGGTTTCGGCCAATCCGAAGTGTTCGTAGTCGAGGTGATGGCAGAACTCATGCACGAGCGTGCGCAGGAAGGTCCGCGGCGCCACGACCTTCTGCCGCTGTGCCGTTCGCATCCAGACCTCGACCTTCGCATCGCCTTCCTCGTCCCCGGGAAGGTACATCCCGTGCAGTTCGCCCCAGTCGCCATTCGGTCTCACCGCATAGACGCGTGCACGCAGAGGCGGCACGGTGAAGATCCGCGTGAGTTCTCCCAGTAGCTTTTCGCACGCCTCCTGCACCGGTCCTTCGCGTTCTCCCGCCAGTGCAGCGACGACGGCGCCGGCCAGCGGGGTCAGATCCTCGCCGGGCGGCAGCGGCAGTTCGACGATCGC
>CAZEDA010000196.1:2038-4501 GCA_964510915.1 uncultured Rhodocyclaceae bacterium
CCCAGACTGAACCGCCTGCTGGCTGTCCTCCCCGATGACGACTGGCAGCGCTGGCGGCCGCAACTCGAACGGGTCTCCCTGCCTCTGGGGCAGGTGCTGTACGAATCCGGCCGCGCGATGGATCACGCGTACTTCCCCACCAGCGCCATCGTCTCCCTGCTGTACGTCCTCGAGGGCGGGTCCTCCGCCGAGATCGCTGTCGTGGGGCGCGAAGGCGTGGTGGGAATTTCCCTGTTCATGGGTGGAGAGTCCACGCCGAGCCGGGCGGTGGTGCAAAGTGCCGGGGACGGTTTCCGGTTGCGAAGCGGCGTGCTCAAGACCGAGTTCAATCGCAGCGGGGCGGTCATGCATCTGCTGCTGCGCTACACCCAGGCCCTGATCACGCAGATGGCGCAGACCGCCGTGTGCAACCGGCACCACTCGCTGGAACAGCAACTGTGCCGCTGGCTGCTGCTCAGCCTCGACCGGCTCCAGGGTGACGAACTCGTGATGACGCAGGAGCTCATCGCCAACATGCTCGGTGTCCGCCGGGAAGGCGTGACGGAGGCCGCGCTCAAGCTCCAGAAACGCGGACTGATCCGCTACGCACGCGGTCACATCCGGGTGCTTGATCGGGCCGGGCTCGAGGCCACCACCTGCGAGTGCTACGAGGTGGTCAGAAAGGAGTACGAACGCCTGTTGCCCGATCGCCTGGCGGTCTGATCCCGGAACGGCGGGCGCTCACGCGCCGATCTGCGCCTGGTACACCGCACGGTCGGCTGCGTAGCAGGTGCAGGCCTGCCGTTCGAGGCCTTCGCGGTCGAGCACGCACACTTCCCCGCGGTGGTACCGGATCAGCCCGTGCGCGTGGAGGCTTCCGGCGGCGACGGTGATGCCCACGCGGCGCACGCCCAGCATCAGGGCGAGGAATTCGTGGGTGACGCGAAAGCTGTCGGCGTGCGCCCGGTCGCTGCTCATCAGCAGCCAACGGGCGAGGCGCGCGCCGATGGGATGGAACCTCTGGCATGCCGCAGCCGTCGCCAGTTGCGTCATCAGCACGTACTGATAGCGCTTGAGCAGCTTGCCGAGCAGTGCATTTCGGGTGACCTCCCGAAGGAACGACGCTCTGCCCAGTTGCCAGGCCGCGCCCGGCCCCTGCACGACCGCCCGCAGGGACGAGGTGGGAACACCCAGGGCGACGTTCACGCCGAACAGCCCCTCGCGCCCGACCATGCCGACTTCCACGCCCGAGTGACCTGCCATCTCCGTTACCAGGGAGACGAAGCCGTCCACGGGGAACAGGACGTGACGCGTGAGTTCGCCCGCCTCGCAGATGACGTCGGACAGCACCAGCTGAACCGAATCGCACTGGGCGAGCAGCCGTTCCCGATCGGGCGGGCGCAGCTTGCGGATGAGATTGTTCTCCGAGCGTCCCGCCGCAAGCCGTGCCACGCGTGCCGGCTGCGGCGCGTCACCGGTCACGACTCGCCGCCGGCAGGATCGTTCGATGCCGCCATGACCACACCGAGCCCCAGCGACTTGGCGGCGTACATGGCGGAGTCGGCGCGCTGCAGCAGCGCCTCGAGGGTCGTGCCGTCCTGGGGATAGAGGGCAATGCCGATGCTCGCGGTCACCGTCACGAGATGCGGGCCGATCCTGCAGGGCGCGGACACGTTGCGCTCCAGGTCACGGGCGATCGCCCGTGCCTTGTCCGCATCGTGGACATGGGGCAGCAGACAGACGAACTCGTCGCCGCCGTGCCGGCACACCACGTCACCGCGGCGGACGGCATTGGCAAGCCTTGAACCGACGACTCGCAGGAGCGTGTCACCCACGGCATGGCCGAGACGGTCGTTGATGGCCTTGAACCCGTCGAGATCCACGAACAGCAACGCGAACAGGGCGCTGCCGGACTGGTGCTCGGCCAGGGTGTGTTCCGTCAGGGTGACGAACCCATGGCGATTGGGCAGTCCCGTGAGGTCGTCGCGGGTTGCCATCCGCCTTGCCTCGACGAGGGCCGTGCGCGCAGCCGTCAGTTCGCGGCGGGCGTGATCCAGTGCGCTCCGAAGGCGCAAGACTTCCTGGGCGGAAGCGTCGCGGGGTTCGGTCTCCGAGAGGCTTGCGTCAGTGGTGACGGGCCGCGCACCCTGGGTCGGGACAGCGACGCGGGCAGTTCGCCGAATCAGGCCGATGGTCATGGCATCTCCGGTGGCAGTGGCGACGCAGGCATGTTGAGGCTCCTCGATAGGCACGGATGGGAACTTGCAGATTCGAATCCCATGCTGCGCCGGCGACGGCTCAAGTTCTGTGCGCCTTCGTACGTAACGGTGCAATTCGAACGCCCCGATGGCGAACGCCACGCCATGTACGTAAAGGGACACTGTTCGCCTGCGCACAGACCGCGCTCGTGCGGGGGAGCACGATGGCCGCTTCGCTAGACTTCGGGGAACCGCCATGACGCAAGCCGACCGCAGCACTGCCGAC
>CAZEDA010000196.1:4601-6765 GCA_964510915.1 uncultured Rhodocyclaceae bacterium
ATGCACGTTGCCGCGCTGCAGGAGGTCAAGCCCATGCTCGTGTCGCTCGCCCGGCTTCGGGCAGCGCTGCAGGCCAAGGCGAACACTTATGCCACGGTGCCGAAGATCGGCCGCACCCACCTGCAGGATGCCGTGCCCATCACCTTCGGTCAGGAGTTCGGCGCCTACGACGCCCAGCTCTCGATCGCCGAGGACGCGGTGCGCCGTGCCCTTCCTGCGGTGCGGGCGCTGGCGATCGGCGGCACGGCGGTCGGCACCGGACTCAACACCCATCCCGAATTCGGACGCCACGTGGCAGCCCGGCTCGCCGAGCGGCTGGGCGAACCCTTCGTCGTGGCGACCAATCTGTTCGCCGCGCTCGCAGGACACGAACCGCTCGTGGCGCTGCATGGCAGCCTGCGGACGCTCGCCGTGGCGCTGAACAAGATCGCCAGCGACATCCGCCTCATGGGTAGCGGACCGCGTGCCGGGCTGGGCGAGATCCGTCTGCCGGCCAACGAACCGGGCAGTTCGATCATGCCGGGGAAGGTCAACCCGACGCAGGTCGAGGCGCTCACGATGGTGTGCGCACAGGTGATGGGCCACGACGTGGCGATCGGTATCGCCGCGAGCCAGGGACAGTTCGAGCTGAACGTCTACCGTCCGCTCATCGCCCACGATGTGCTGGACAGCCTGATCCTGCTGTCGGGCGCAATGAACAGCTTTGCGGCGAACTGCGTGGAAGGCATCGCCGTGAATGTGGAACGCGCGGCCGAACTGCTGGGTCGATCCCTCATGCTCGTCACCGCACTCACACCGCACATCGGCCACGATCGGGCGGCACGCATCGCGCGGCATGCCCAGTCGAACGACATGACTCTGCGCGCGGCTGCCCTGAAGGTCGACCCGATCACCGCCGCGGAGTTCGACGAGTGGGTGGACCCTTCGCGTATGCTGGGGCTCCGCTGACCCGTATCCGCCCTGACGCCCGTCTCCGAGTCGAGACGGGGCCGGAACCTGCCCCCATGACCGATCCGCTGACTCTCACTGCCGCCGCCATCGCCACGTACGACGGCAACCGTCTGATGACCCGCGCGAGCGGGTTCTTTTTCGAGCGAGACGGGCGACTCTTTCTCGTGACCAGCCGGCACGTGCTGATCGACGAGGCAAGCCGGCATTTTCCCGACCGCATCAGCATCGAGCTGCACGTGGATGCCTTCGACCTGACGCGGTCGACCGGCTTCTCGATCCCGCTCTACCGGGGCGGAGTGGCGGACTGGCGCCAGGGGCGCGATTCGGGCGGCGACGTCGACGTGGCCGCCATCGAGATCGAACGCGACGCATTGCCCCCGACCGTGCTGCTGCGTGCCTTCACGCCCGCCCATCTGCACGGATGGACCGAGGAGGTTCCCGTCGGCAGCGCGGCACTGGTGCTGGGCTTCCCGCTGGGCTTCCACGATACGCTGCATCATCTGCCGGTGGTGCGCAACGCCGTGATCGCCTCGTCGTTCGGCGTGCGGTTCCAGGGCCAGGGATTCTTCCTCACCGACTCGCGCACCCATCGCGGCACCAGCGGCGCGCCCGTGGTGATGCGCTGGGCGGGCGACGGGTCGCTGCCATCCGACCTCCCCTGGAAGCTCCTCGGCGTGCATTCCGGCCGGCTCGACATGCTGACGCGCGATCACAGCCAGGACGAATCGCTCGGACTCAACTGCGCGTGGTACGCAGACATCCTGCTCACGCTCACGGGCTGACGAAGGCCCCGGGGGCGCTTCCCCTGCTCGTGGTGATCGAACCGCGGGTTTCGCCATCCGTTGTGGCATCCTCGACGCTTGCACGAGGCGCGGGTCATGGCGAAGAACAAGACGGTCTACACATGCACGGAATGCGGCGGGGAATCGCCCAAGTGGGTGGGGCAGTGTCCCAACTGCCACGCCTGGAACACGCTCGTGGAGAGTCTCCCCGAGCGGGCGCCGTCGCGCTATCAGGGGCTGGCCGAGACGAGCAAGGTGGCCAATCTCGCCGAGGTCGAGGCGCAGGAAGCGCCGCGCCGTTCCACCGGCGTCGATGAACTCGACCGCGTGCTGGGCGGCGGCCTCGTCCGCGGGGCCGTCGTGCTGCTCGGTGGCGACCCCGGCATCGGCAAGTCCACGCTGCTGCTTCAGGCGCTGGCGCAGCTCGCCGA
>CAZEDA010000197.1:0-6740 GCA_964510915.1 uncultured Rhodocyclaceae bacterium
CCGTTGTCCACCGGAACGAGACCGACAATCATGTAGAAGCAGGTGGTCTTGCCGGCGCCGTTCGGTCCCAGCAGGCCGATGACCTCCCCGCTCTTCACGTCCAGCGACACGTCCTTCACGACGGTGCGCTGCTTGTAGCGCTTTTCCAGGCCGCGAGCCTGGAGTTCCCGCTGGCCGGTGGCCTCCGTCGCGGGGTCCGCGGCGCCTGTGGCGAGTGGGGCGTTCATGGCAGGCTGGTCAGCGTTCCAGGCCAGTGACTGACTTGAGCGGCGTACCTGCCGGAGGCGCCTTGTCTCCGCCTGCCGGCTGCCGGGGTTTGGGCTGTATGACCGCGCGCACGCGTCCGTCCGGATTCCCGGGCGTGGCAGCGGGCTTGCCGCCACCGACAACCTGAAAGAATTCGGTCTTCGCGTTGTACGAGATGTAGTCGCCACGAACCTCGTCCGATCCCTTGGTCAGTCGTGCGGCGCTGAACATCTGCAAGAAGTCCTTCTTGCCATCGTATTCGAGCCGCTCCGCAAATCCGTCGATGTACTCGTCCACGCCGTCCCGCTTCTGACGGAACGTCGCCGGCTTGCCGTACGCGATGCCGTACTGGAAGCCCTCGGCGTCCTGCCGGACGATCACCCGATCCCCCTTCAACTGCAGGGTGCCCTGTGTCACGACGACGTTGCCCTCGAAGACGGATTCCTTCTTGCTGTCGTCCGCGAGCATCTTGTCGGCCTCGATCTGGACAGGCTTCTCCCGATCGGCCTTCTCGGCCCAGGCATTTGTCCACGTGAGCAACGCTGCCAAGGCAAGCGCGCCGGGTACACGCCTATTTACGGCCGAATGACGGCAAATTGAGGGTCGGGGAGCCATACGTCACCTTTACCTTCGACAGTAGCTGGAGCGTTCGCGCTTTGTGGTCATAGAGCATGCCCACGCCCTCGACGACGGTAGGGCCGCGGGTCATGGTGACTTTCTTGTCCGTCCGGGCAAGGTCCTGCTCCGGCGTGAGATGAAGATACTCGGTCTGCAGGTTCATCGACGGCTGGTCGGAGTACGAGTCCCGCACGATGTCCACATTTCCCGTGAAGTACACATCCTCACCGTCACGGGAGACGAGCGCCCGGTCCGACGCGACCCGCACCGGCGCTGTCTTGGCATCGTAATGGATGAACCGCGGCTGAACCAGATGAGTCGTGCTGTCGTCCGGATAATGCGTCATCGTCGTACCGCGAATGGCGTAGCGCTGACTCCCGTCCGGATTCATTCGCATGGCCGTGAAGTTGTCGATGATGAAGTCGGGATCATGGCGAGTGCTGCCATCGCGCGGTACTGGGGGAGGCTGCACTCTCTGGTCGAGCCAGAACGTGAGCCCAACGAGTGCCAGCAGGAGGAACGCGGGGTACCAGCGCAGCAGATGGTCGCTCGTGTTCATTGGGCTCCGCTCATGCGAGATAGCGGGCTAGCTGGGCGGAAAGGAGGCCCTGCGCCTGAAGGATGAACTCGCACACTTCCCGGACAGCGCCGCGCCCGCCACCGGCGCTCGTGATGTAGTCGACGTTGGCCTGGACTATGGCTGGCGCTTCCGGAACCGTGATGGCGAACCGGCATCGGCGCAAGACCGGAAGATCGATGACGTCATCCCCCATGTAAGCCATCGCATCCGCGCTTACGCCGAGAACTGTCTGAAGCTCCTCGAGCCCTGCACGTTTGTCCTTCACACCCTGGAGCACATGCGAGATGCCGAGGTCCCGACTGCGGTGCTCGACGCACCGCGAGCGTCTGCCGGTCAGAATTGCGAGCGTCACGCCTGCGTCCTGCAGCATGCGCAGCCCGTGACCGTCGCGGCTGTTGAACGCCTTCATTTCCTCGCCGGAGTCGGAGAGATAGAGCGTGCCATCCGTCAGGACGCCGTCCACGTCGAAAACGGCGACGCGGACGTGCCGGGCCTTTTCCGCTGCCCGAGCCGTTTCCACTTCAGACGACCCTGGCCTTGAACATGTCGTGCATGTTCAGGGCTCCCACCAGCCGGCCACGATCGTCCACCACCAGCAATCCGTTGATGCGGTGGCGCTCCATGTCTTCCACGGCTTCCGCTGCGAGGCGATCTTCCCGGATGGTGCGCGGCGATCGCGTCATCACTTCGCCGACCCGAACTTGCGAAAGATCCACGTTGCGCTCCAGGGCGCGACGCAGGTCGCCGTCGGTGAACACGCCAAGCTGATCGGAGTCCGCGTCGACCACGGCAGTCATCCCAAGCCCCTTGCCGGTCATTTCGAAGAGGGCCGCGGACAGTGTGGCGGTGGAGGGTACTTGGGGCACTGCATCGCCCGTTCGCATGACGTCACGCACACGCGTCAGCAGCCGTCGTCCGAGCGCGCCTCCCGGATGGGAGCGTGCGAAGTCCTCGGCACTGAAGCCCCGCGCCTCCAGAAGAGCGACGGCAAGCGCGTCGCCGAGTGCGAGGGCCGCAGTCGTGCTCGCCGTCGGCGCAAGACCCAGCGGGCAGGCCTCCTCGTCGACCGCTGCGTTGAGATGAACGTCGGCTTCAAGCGCCAGCGTGGAAGCGGGATTGCCGGTGATCGTGACCAGTTTCGCGCCCCGTCTCTTGGCAAGAGGGACGATCGTGAGCAACTCGGCGCTTTCGCCGGAGTTGGACAGGGCGATCATCACATCCTGCTCGGTGATCATGCCCAGGTCGCCGTGGCTTGCCTCGGCCGGATGCACGAAGAAGGCGGGGGTTCCTGTGCTGGCGAGGGTCGATGCCAGCTTGCTCGCGACGTGCCCGGACTTGCCGATCCCGCTCACCACCACGCGGCCGGTGCAAGCGAGGACGATGCGCACGGCATCCGCGAAGGACTCATCGAGCCGCTCCGACAACGCCGCCACTGCCCGGGACTCGATGTCGAGGACCCGTCTGCCGAGGGCGATCGCGTCCTGCGGCGAGAGTTTTCCCAATGAGCTTTGCATGCGCGAAGTATAACCGTGGGGGCGAACGCGCAGGCGCTCGCCGCAGTGTTCCGGAAGGGCCGCGACGACTGCCGTTCGCCGTGTTAGCCTCGGCCCCGAGTCGTGGCGGCGCGGAGACGCACGGGACCGGAGCGACCGGACGATCCTCCGGTGCGATCCTGTGTCGCCATCTGTCATTTGCCCAGGAACGCTTTCGAGAACGTGGATACCGCGCTCAGCACCGCCGTCGTACTGCTTGCCACGGCCGTGGTCGTCGTCGTGATCTGCCGCCGGTTGAATCTGCCGGCTCTCGTTGGCTACCTCATCGTCGGCATCAGCATCGGCCCCAATGCGCTCGGCTGGCTGTCCGACCAGGAAAGCACGCGCCACCTCGCGGAATTCGGCGTGGTGTTCCTGATGTTCTCCATCGGGCTCGAGTTCAGTCTGCCCAAGTTCATGACGATGCGCGCTCTCGTGTTCGGGCTCGGGGGCGCGCAGGTTCTGCTCACTCTCGGTCTCGTCCTGGCGGTGGCCATGATGTCCGGGTTCGGCTGGCAGGTGGGTGTGGCGCTCGGCGGCGCCATCGCCATGTCATCGACCGCGATCCTCGGCAAGATGCTCGCGGAGCGCCTTGAGCTCGGCTCGGTCCATGGGCGCCAGATCATGGGCGTTCTGCTGTTCCAGGATCTGGCGGTGGTGCCGCTGCTCATCCTGCTGCCCACCTTCGCCGCGCCCTCGTCCAACCTGTGGGGCGAACTGGGATTCGCGGCAGTGAAGGTCACGGTCGCTCTGACGCTGCTGCTCGGACTGGGCCAGCGGATCGTTCGCCCTTGGTTCCATCTGGTGGCGGCGCGCAAGTCTTCCGAGCTGTTCGTCCTCAACGTCCTGCTGTTTACGCTGCTCCTGTCCTGGCTCACGGATCTGGCCGGACTCTCGCTGGCGCTCGGCGCGTTCGTGGCCGGCATGCTGATCTCCGAGACCGAATACCGCATTCAGGTGGAAGAGGACATCAAGCCGTTCCGCGACATTCTGCTCGGGCTGTTCTTCGTCACCGTCGGTGCCCTGCTCGATCTTCGGGTCGTCTGGGAGCATCTGCTGGTGGTGATGGCGCTGGTCGTCGCGTTTCTCGTAGCCAAGGCCGTCATCGCGACGCTGCTGTCGCGGGCATTCGGTGCCGATACCGGCACGGCGATTCGAGTCGGTCTGGCCCTCGCCGGCGCCGGCGAGTTCGGATTCGTCCTGGTGTCACGAACCGGCGAACTTGGGGTCGTGCCGGACGCGACGTTGCAGCTGGTGCTGGCCGCATTGCTCGTGTCGATGCTCATCTCGCCCTTCATCGTCCAGCACAGCGATCGCCTCGTGCACCGCTGGGTGCGCTCGGAGTGGATGCAGCGGGCCATCGCGCTGCACGAGATCGCGGTCCGGTCCATGGGCGTCCAGGGTCACGTGATCATCTGCGGCTACGGGCGCACCGGCCAGAATCTTGCGCGCGTCCTCGAGCAGGAGACGCAGCAGTTCATCGCACTCGATCTCGATCCGCAGCGGATTCGCGAAGCGGCGATCGCGGGCGAGTCCGTGGTGTTCGGCGATGCCGCGAGAAAGGAGGTCCTGATGGCAGCGGGTCTGATGCGGGCGGCGGCGCTGGTGATCACCTACACGGATACGCCTTCCGCACTTCGCATCCTGACCCACGCGAGGGAAGTCCGTCCCGAGCTGCCGGTCATCGTGCGCACCGTGGACGATTCCGACATCGAAACGCTGCAGGCGGCGGGCGCGGCGGAGGTTGTGGCGGAGGTCATGGAAGGCAGTCTGATGCTTGCGTCCCACGCCCTCATGCTGCTGGGAACGCCGCTTCACCGGGTGCTCAAGCGGATCCGGCTCACACGGGAGCAGCGCTACAGCCTGTTCCGGGGCTTTTTCCGAGGGGCTTCGGATGGCGATGATGCCGAGCCGGTGCGCTTGCATTCCGTGATGCTGCCGCAGGGCGCGGCGGCGATCGGTCGCACTCTGGACGAGGTCAAGCTGGAAAGCGCGCATGTGGAGATAACCGCGATCCGTCGTCGAAACATCCGGAGCCTCGATCCCACTCCGGAAACGCTGCTATCGGAAGGCGATGTGGTCGTCCTGCGCGGCCGGGAATCGGACCTTGCGGTCGCCGAGATGCTTCTGCTTCAGGGCTAAGCTTGCGGTTACGGGAGCAGCCAGGCTGCGCCGCAGTTGCTGTCGCCGCCATCCCCGACCCGCCAGGCGCCGCCATTGGTTCCGAGCGTGTCGTAGCAGCGTGTGTCGGTGGTCGGAAAGCCTGCGGTGTCGACCGACGAAAACCGCAGGGACCCCGTCGCGGCGCGGCCGTCATCCAGCTTGCGGTCGATCTCCGCCAGGATGGAAGCCGGCACCAGATTGCCGGTGTTGATGCTGTGCCGCTGACCCGCGGCGCCCGCGAAACGGTTGCCGAACTCGATCCGGGCCGGAGCCCCGAACACGTTCACGGGTATGGCACCGGAACTCCCCGGCCGAAGCTGCCCCTGAAGGTATCCCGCTTTCCCGAGGTGGTCCCACGCGAGGGCAGGTTCGTCGACGGGACCGTTCATCTCGATACGGCCATTGCCGTCGCCGTTGGAGATGGCGCCACGAATATCCCGCGAGGCCGACGCAAAGTCTCCGGGGGCGGAGCGATAGCGGTCCAGGAACCCGAAGTAGGCGGTGCGATAGGCGTCGAGTTCCGTGCTCAAGGCCCTCGCCCGAGCGGAAAGAATCAATTCATTCGCCGCGAGCACCACCCCGGCCAACAGCACGAACAACATCATGACCAACGCCACTTCCACGAAGGTGAAGCCGCGTTGGCGCTTCTCTGACAACCGCATCTCTGAATCCCCGGACTTTCACCAAGACGGGGAGCAGAGAATGTGCCAAAACGTTAGATTTTCAAGGTGCCGGACGGGGTCTTTGGCTGGGGTGAGATCGCCATTCACCCGACAGCGATGGCGCGATTCTCTTCGCCCAGGGGTCACGTCAGCCGCAGAAACGACAACGGGGAGCAGAGCTCCCCGTTGCCTGGATGACGACGAACGGCTGAACGTCAGAGCAGAGTTGCCCCGCCGCAGTTGACGTCGGTCGAGCCCTGGAGCACCCAGACGCCGGTGTCGCTCGAGCAGGTGGCCCGATTGGGCGCGGTACCCGTTCCTGCGAATCCCGAGAACACGAACGAGCCGGAGCCCGCGTTGCCATCGTCGGTCTTGCGGTCGACTTCGGCCGAGATCTCCACCGGGATCTGCGGACCTGTCTTGAGGTTGTGTCGCTGCGGCGGTGTGGCGCTGGCCGTCGAGAAGTACACGCCGTCATACACCAGCTGGATGAACTGCCCGTAAGGATTCTTTGGCGTGCTGGCGTCCGTGGGGGCACCGGCGGCATAGGCGAAGTTGCCGTTGAGAAAGCCCGCGCGCGTCATGTGATCCCAGACGAGATTCTGCTCGTCTGCGGCACCCGTGCCGCCCGCCGCCGCATCCTGGATCCGTCCGTTGCCGTTGCCGTTGGTGATGGTTCCGGTTCCGCCTAGGTTCTGGCTGGCCAGCTGGTAGTCGCCCGGCAGGGCGCGGTACCGGTCCTGGAATCCGTAGAAGGCGGCCTTGATGCCGTCCTGCTGGGAGATGAGGTTGCGCACACGGGCGCTGGTGATCAGTTCCTGGCCCTTGAGGATGCCGCCAAGGAGCAGTCCGATGATGACCAGCACGATCGCGATCTCGATGAGCGTGAAGCCCTGCTGCCTGCTTCGATGTGACATGGAATGAGGTCTCCGTCTGAGT
>CAZEDA010000198.1:0-6710 GCA_964510915.1 uncultured Rhodocyclaceae bacterium
TGGTCGACGGCGGGATTTCGCTCACGAACTGGTTCGACCCGCCGGTGCTGGACGATCTCTGACAGGACAGCCGGTCGACGCGCCGACTCTCTCAGGGATGACGGCGCTTCATCCCTGCGACTACGGTGTCAGCGCCCTCTTGGCACGTCGTGGACTTGCACCGTACGCACCCCGATCGCCCGCGCGATGCTGTCCACGGCCTTTTGCGGTTCCGCCGTGCCGCACATGAAGACGTCCAGCGCGGCAAAGCGCCGCTCCGGCCAGGTGTGGATGCTGATGTGGGACTCCTTCAGCAGCACGACACCGGTGACGCCCTGCCCTTCCCCGAAGTGATGGAACGCGTGCCCGACAACAGTTGCCCCGGCGGCCTCCGCCGCTACGAGCAGCGCGGACTCGATTGCCGAGACATCCCGCAGCAGCGAGGCATCGGCGTCGTGGAGATCCGCCAGCAGATGTCGGCCCAGGGGCGCCACGAGGCTCACTTGTGTCCGCCGCCTCCATAGCCTGAGTGCCCGCCTCCCCACCCGTGCGAGCCACCGTGGCCGTCGGAATCGGCGTCGAGGTTCACGAAGGTGGTGATGACGATCACCACGATGGCAAAGATGAGGTATTCGGTGCGGCTCATGGCAATTCGGTCGTCGCGTCGCGGGCCATCATTCCAAGTCCGTGATCCAGCCGAATGGCGGCATCCAGAGGAGCAGGGCTGCCAGGAAGGTCACGACACTCACGAAGACGGGACTGTCGGAAAAGAGAGCGATCGGGACGTTCAGCCCGACCAGCACGATCGTCGAGACGATCGCCGGGCCCTTGAGTTCCGACAGCGTGGTGCCGGATGACAAGGTCTTGAGAGGCCGTGAGGGCTTGACCGGCCGGTCCGGCTGGAGTTCGTCGGAGAACCAGGCCTTCACCTCGGCGGCACTCACGGACTCCGAGAGGGTCCACACCAGTTCGGACGACGTCCGCTCCATCGTGAGCGTCCTCTTGCCGACCGAGTAGGCCACGAGGCGCGCGGTGTCGCCCACGCGGGCGCGCCACGGAAAGGCGCCAGCGGCATACACGATTTCCGAGCCGTACTCCCACTTGCGGGGAAAGCGCTGCCCACGCCACTGGGCATCGCTCTCGGAGAACGGATCGGGCCAGTCGTCGGGCACCGCTACGCGGTCCCAGCCTTCGTCGGATTCCACCAGCCAGAGGAAGCCACGGGCCGGCGAGTAGAGCAGGTACTCCGTCCACAAGGACGACTCGCCGGAGTTCGTCTCTCGCATCCGGAGCACGCCGATGATCTGCATCCGGTGCTTGCCGATGCGTGCCTGCTCGCCCGGGACGAAGGTCGTCGAAAGCGTCGAGATCTCCCGGTGCATCGTGAGCACGGTGGCGGTGTCTCCCGATGCATCGACATCGGCATGGCAGGCACCGCACACGAGATGCGTCGCCACGCCGGCCCGGGCACTGAGGCCCGCGCCGCAGTTGGGGCATTCGAGTGCCTTCACCGCGCCGCGCACGCGCCCGGCGGTGCGCACGATGTCGTCCAGGCCTCTCACGAACTGGCATCGCATGGCACCCAGTGTCGTCGCCGTGCCCGCGTAGGCCCGCGGCTTGTCGCCGGCGCTCCAGTCGAGTGTCAGGAACTCCTTGCCCGCCCGCCAGTCGACGACGGGACAGTCCTGTCCTGCCTGGATCGGAAACGGCAACTCACCCGAGCCGGCGACACACTTCGCTCGCCGGATGTCGGCGGCGCGGTAGGCCGAACGCCGATAGGCAAGAGAGTGGCCCGGCTTCACCTTCTCGAAGCTGGGCGAGTCCGGCGGCGGTTCCACCTCCACCGTCATGACGAACTGCCCCGAGAAATCCCCCAGCCAACCGGTGCCGCCATCGGCGAACAGCACGTACCACTCGCTCCAGAGACCACGCTCGTACTGCAGCTGGCGTCGCCCGAGCACGGTGAACGCACGGTGTTCCCAGGTGCCGGTCGTGCCGAGCTGAATGGGCGAGTAATCCTCCAGCAGGTCGGCCATGCGGCCGATCTGGCGAACGGCTCCGGCCTCGCGGGCCACGGTCGTGCGGCAATAGCCGCAGACCGCGAGGACCGAGGTCGGCGCGCGGAAGGGGATCGACGCGCCGCAGGAGGGGCAGGGAGCGTGCTGCACGGGCGACCGGCCGGACGATCAGCCTACGAGCTTGCGCAGGATTTCAGCTTTCGCAGCGTCGTACTCCGCCTGGGTGATGAGGTCCTTGTCGAGCATGGCCTTCAGCTTCTCGAGCCGAGCCGTAGGATCGTCCTGCACGGGAGCCGCAGCTCCACGCATGGCGTCCATCATCACCTGCCCCATCGACACACCCGCTGCAATACCCGCGCCCACGCCCGCGACGCCGCCTTCGTTCTGGGCTGCGAGCGGGACGGCATTCGCGACCTGGTACTGCGTGTAGCGCCCGAGGTCACCCACCATGCCCATGGAAATCCGGGCGTCGATGGCTTTCTGGAGTTCGTCCGGCAGCGACACGCTCTCCACGGCAAAGCTGTCGAGGGCCACACCATAGCGCGCGAACACGGGCGCGAGTTCCTCCTGCATACGCGCCGCGAGAAGCCCCTGGTTCGCCGCCATGTCCACGAACGGAACATCTGCGGACCCGAGCGTGGTGGCCATGCCGGCCACCACGAGGTTGCGCAGCTGCTGCTCGAGATCGTCGACGGTGAAACGCTCCCGCGTGCCGCTCACTTCGGTGAAGAAGAGCTTGGGGTCCGTGAGCCGGTACGAGTAAACGCCGAACGCGCGCACGCGCGCCATGCCGAACTCGCGATCGCGAATCGTGACCGGCTGGGCAGTACCCCACCGGCGCCCGAGCTGCAACCGCGTGGAGAAGAAGAACACGTCGGACTTGAAGGGCGACTCGAACAGCTTGTCCCAGTTCTTGAGATACGTGAGCACCGGGAGTGTCCGGGTGGTGAGCTTGTGCATGCCCGGACCGAACAGATCGGCGATGGTCCCCTCGTTGACGAACAGGGCCGACTGGGTCTCCCGCACGGTGAGCATCGCGCCGTACTGGATTTCGTTGTCCTGCATCGGGTGGCGCCAGGCAAGTGTGCCGTCGTCGTCCTCGTTCCACTGGAGGACGTCGATGAACTGCTTGCCGATGAAAGAACCGAGACTCATGGGGAAACCTCCCGGACGCGATGCGCGGTGATCAGGAAAGACAGGCGGCGTTGATGATGCCGAAGACGATGGCGACGGTGCCGAGGAAGGCACCGACGGCGACATTGTTGCGTTCCAGGGCTTCCCGCAGGTCGGGCACCAGCCGGCAGACCACGAGGTAGGCCAGCAGCTGGACGATCAGCGCGGTGAGCCCCCAGACACCAAACATGGTGATGGACGTGTTGTGCAGCGCACTGGATGCCACGGTGAGCGAGAAACCCACCGTCGCCCCGCCCAGCGACAGCGCGGCCGCGGTGTGCCCCTTGCGGATGAGTTCGATCTCGCGGTAGGGAGTGAAGTGGATATAAATCCAGACGAACACGACCGTGGCCGCCACGCCCCCCAGGAGAAAGACAAGGTAGTTGTAGACTTGTGGCAGCATCCGCTCGCCTCCTCGGCAGCCCTGATCGCCAGTAGCATGACGGCATGGGCACCCGTCTGACAAGCCCTGCACGTGCAACCAGGACCCGAATGCGCGATCGTCTTCTCATCCTGTCGGTCTTCGTCGTCGCGTCCTGCGGACTGGCGTACGAACTCATCGCGGGTGCGCTGGCGAGTTACCTCCTCGGCGACTCGATCCTGCAGTTCTCCACCATCATCGGCTGCTACCTCTTCGCGATGGGCGTCGGGTCGCATCTTTCCCGTTACGTTCCCGACCGGGAGGCGCTCAGCCGCTTTGTGCAGATCGAACTGCTCGTCGGCGTGCTGGGCGGGCTGTCCGCCACGCTGCTCTTCCTCGTCTTCGCGTGGGCCTCGGCGCCGTTCCGCGGCGTGCTCTACGCGCTGGTGTTCGTCGTGGGCGTGCTGGTGGGGCTGGAGATCCCTCTCGTCATGCGGGTGCTGAACGAGCGGCGCACGGCCTTCGGCGAACTGGTGAGCCGCGTCCTCACGTTCGACTACCTTGGCGCGCTCGCAGTCTCGCTGCTCTTTCCTCTGGTGCTCGCACCGATGCTCGGGCTTGCGCGGACCGCCCTGCTGTTCGGTCTGCTCAACGTCGGCATCGCGCTGCTGACGCTGCGTGCGTTCCGCCGCGAGATCGCCGGTGCCGGGACG
This sequence comes from uncultured Rhodocyclaceae bacterium, assembly GCA_964510915.1. GTDB lineage: Bacteria > Pseudomonadota > Gammaproteobacteria > Burkholderiales. Next base: position 4,245 of record CAZEDA010000198.1, read on the forward strand.
CTCGCTTTTCGTGGATTCGTGGTCCTCGCACTGCTGGCCGGCGGTTTCGCGCTGTCCGACCGGCTGACCACGTGGAGCGAGGAGAGACTCTACGGCGGCGAGATCGTGCACGCCGAAACCACCGCCTATCAGCGGGTGGTCGTGACGCGCTGGAAGGACGAGTTGCGCCTCCACCTCAACGGCAACCTCCAGTTCTCTTCCCGGGACGAACACCGGTATCACGAAGCGCTCGTGCATCCGGCGCTCGCGAACCTTCCGTGGGCGCGGAACATCCTGATCCTGGGCGGCGGAGACGGACTCGCCGTGCGGGAGATCCTGCGCCATCGTCAGGTCGCCAGGGTGGTCGTGGTCGACCTGGATCCGGCGATGACGCGGCTCTTTTCCACGTCGCCCCCGCTCATCGCGCTGAACGGCGGATCGCTGTCCGACCCGCGCGTCACAGTGGTGAACGCCGATGCGGGTCGCTGGCTCGAGGAAACCGAAGAGGTCTTCGATGCCATCGTGGTCGATCTGCCGGACCCTTCGAACTTCGGTCTGGGCAAGCTTTACTCGGTACCTGTGTTCCGCCTTCTCTCGCGTCGGCTCGCGGAACGGGGCCTCGCCATCGTCCAGTCGACGTCCCCTTACCACGCGCCGCACGCCTTCTGGACGATCGACGCCACGCTGCGCGAGGCCGGCTTTCGTACCTGGCCCTATCACGTGCACGTGCCGAGCTTCGGCGAGTGGGGGTTCATCGTGGCGGGGCGCAGTGACGCGTTCCAGCCGCCCGACACCTACGCCGTGCGCACACGCTTCCTGGACGGTCCCACAACGGCTGCGATGTTCCGCTTTCCGCCGGACATGCCCCGCCTCGACATGGCGCCGAACAGACTCAATACGCAGACCCTGGTGCACCGCTTTGCCGAGGACTGGCAACGCGTGATGCGCTGAGACCCGGACGCTCGCTCCCATGGAACGCCGACTCTTCCTGAGCGCAGGCCCGGCGCTGGCGCTCGCAGGATGCAGGCGCTTCGGACTGCACCAGCCCGAGATCAGCGTCACCCGTCCGGGACGAGACGTCGGACACGCACTGCGCGATGGGCGCGCCTGGCCATCCCCCAGTGCGGAGCACCGTGCGGACACCGTGATCGTCGGTAGCGGCATTGCCGGACTGACCGCCGCCTGGACACTGGCCCGGGCCGGGCACCGGGACGTCGTTCTGATCGCCGGGCCGGAGCCGCTCGGCAATGCGGCCGCCGGACAGTTCGCCGGCGTGGAAGGCACGCGACCGTTTCCGACGGGAGCCCACTACCTCCCGCTACCGTCGATGGAGTCGATGCATGTGCGCGAAATGCTCGCGGCTTTCGGCGTGCTGGAGGCCGGCCTCCCCAGCACGCACCCGCGATACGACGAGCGGGTGCTGGTGCATGCGCCGGATGCGAGGGTACGCATCGACGGGAAGTGGCAACCCGGCCTGCTGCCCGAGGGCGACAAGGCGGAGGCAGAGCAGCAGACACGCTTTTTCGGACGCATTGCCGAGTTCTCCGCCGCGAAGGGTGCGGACGGCAGACGCGCTTTCGCCGTCCCGTTGGCGTTGTCCTCGCGGGACCCCGCCCTCCTGAGTCTCGACGAGCTCACGTTCGCGAATTGGCTCGACGCGGAGAGACTCGACGCGCCGGGTCTGCGCTGGTATCTGGACTACTGCTGCCGAGACGACTATGGCGCAGGCGCGTCGAAGGTATCCGCATGGGCAGGGCTGCACTACTTCGCCGGCCGATCCGGGCACGCGGAGAACGCCAGCGACGGCACGTTCCTGACCTGGCCCTCGGGCCTCGCACCGCTCGCCACGTTCCTGCGGGACGACGCCGTGCAACGGGGGGTGCGAGAGATGACCGGGCACGCGCTGCGCGTTTCCGTGACGCCGAACGGCGCCAGTGTGGTCCTCACCGCCAACCGCGGCGAAACCACTGCCCTGCTTCGCGCCCGGAAGGTCATCTGCGCCATGCCGCTGCATGTGGCAACGCGCGTCGTGCAGGACCTGCCAGCCTATCTCGGCCGCGCCGTGCACCCGCCGAGCTACGCACCCTGGATCGTGGCCAACCATCTGCTCGAAGGCTTTCCGCGCGAGGCCGACGATACGCCATTGGCCTGGGACAACGTGATCCGTGGCAGCAGGAGTCTCGGATTCGTCAACGCCAGTCATCAGGACATCCGACTCGCCCGGCCGGCGAACGCTGTGTTCACGACTTACCATGCCCTGAGCGACCCGGACCCCGAGACGGCGCGCGAGTGGCTCGCCCGGGCCACCAACCAGGACCTTGCCGATCTGGTCACTGCGGATCTCGAAGAGGCGTATGGGCGCGACTACCGCCGACGCATCCGCCGAATCGACATCACGGTACGCGGGCATGCAATGGCAATCCCGGAGCCGGGATTCCTGTCGCGCCCCGAAGTCGACGCCCTGCGCAAGGCGAACGGCCCGCTGCT
>CAZEDA010000199.1:0-6709 GCA_964510915.1 uncultured Rhodocyclaceae bacterium
CCGCGCACGGCGATCCTCAACAACCTCGAGTTCGACCACGCCGACATCTTTCCGGACCTGGGTGCGATCGAGACCCAGTTCCACCATCTCGTGCGCACGATTCCCGGCAACGGCCTCATCGTGAGCAACGGCACCGAGGCTTCCCTCGACCGCGTGCTGGAACGCGGCTGCTGGACGCCCGTGCAGCGCTTCGGCGTGAAGACCGGCTGGCATGCGGGCGAGACCAGCCCCGACGGCGCCTTCGACGTGCACCTGGGCGACGTGCAGCAGGGTCGCCTTGCCTGGGAACTGCTCGGGGAGCACAACCGGATGAATGCCCTGGCCGCGATCGCCGCAGCGAGACATGCGGGCGTGCCGTCCGAGGTGGGCATCGATGCGCTTTCGCGCTTCCAGAACGTGCGGCGTCGCATGGAAGTGCGAGGGACTGCGCGGGGTGTGACCGTGTACGACGACTTCGCGCACCATCCGACGGCCATCGCGACGACCGTCGCCGGACTGCGGAGCAAGGTAGGGAAGTCGGCTCGCATCCTGGCCGTGCTCGAACCGCGCTCCAACACGATGAAGCTGGGCGTGATGAAGGCGCAGCTGCCGGGCAGTCTCACGGACGCCGACCGCGTGTTCTGCTACACGGGCGGCCTGGGGTGGGACGCCGCGGAGGCCCTCGCCCCCATCGCCGCGAAGTCGGGCACCTACGAAGACCTGGACGCCATGGTGCAGGCCATCACCACCGAAGCGCGCTCCGGCGATCACGTTCTCGTCATGAGCAACGGCGGCTTCGGCGGCGTGCACGGGAAGATCCTCGATCGTCTCGCGCATGGCTGAGTACGCCTTCCGGATCGTCAACGTGTTCGGCACGGAGGACGATCCGTTCTCCGGCAACCCGCTGTGCGTGTTCGAGGACGCCGCGGGGATGGACGACGCCACCATGCGTGCGCTCGCCGTCCAGTTCAATCTCTCCGAGACGACCTTCGTGCTCCCGAGCCGGACGGCCACGGCGAGAGTCCGCATCTTCGCGCCCTCCGGCGAGATGCCATTCGCAGGGCATCCCACCCTCGGCACGGCCCGCGTGGTGCGGGACAGGACGGGAACCGACGCCGATCTGACCCTCGAGATGCTCGCCGGCGTGATCCCGGTACGCGGCGATGGCGACACCTTTACGCTGACCGCCGCACGCCCGTCGTGGCGCGAAAGCGAAGCCGACCGCAATGCGCTGGCTGCGATGCTCACCCTGTCTCCGGACGACATCGGAACCGGCGCCCGATGGGTCAGCACGGGGAACGAACAGTTGCTCGTGCCACTCGCGTCGGAGGCGGCGCTGATGCGAGCGGTCCCGGTGCCATCGCTCGTGTCCCGCTGGGCCAACGACCGGGGCATGGTCAAGGTGTACTGCTTCGTCCCCGGCGCCGCTCCGGACGTGCCGGCGCGCTTCTTCTTCGAGAAGCAGACGGGCGTGATCGCCGAGGACCCCGGCACGGGCTCGGCCTGCGCCAACCTCGGAGGCTGGTTCCTCGCCGAGCGTTGTGCACTGCCGCACAGTTGCGTCGTCCGTCAGGGCGACCATCTCGGGCGGGCGTGCCGTCTCGCGCTGTCGATCGCCAGTGACGGCGCCATCCAGGTGGGCGGCCGAACCCGCGAGGTCGCGCGCGGCTCCTTCCGCACGGACTGACGCAGCTGCCGGGGCCGTTGCATCTGTAGCTCGCACACCCCGTTTCCTACGAACGGCACAAACGTCTTACGCCGTCGTCACTTAGCGTCGAGAAAACCCTTTACAAGCGGTGGAGTGTTCTCCTATTCTCGGCCTGCGCTCGAATAGGGTCGGAGTTGCATATGACCGGTCGGGCCACGATGCAGGAGCGGGGCGCAATCCATCGCGACACCCGCTTCGAAGATTCGTTGTATCCGGGAGGATCTCCTCAGCCGCAGGCGCTTGACCCAGCCAGGGGTCGGGTAGCGTCGTCGGTTGGATAACAATGGGTCGCGCACGTGAGAACGTATGACCTTACATTTGGAGAGAGAGCAATGAAGACTTCCAGCATCCTGAAGGTACTTGCCGGCGCGATCTGCGCAGTGGCTGCCTCCTCCGCCTTCGCCCAGGTCAAGGTTTACTGGACGACGAGCGGCATGTTCGGCCCCTTCGATATCCGCGGCCTCATCCCCGCCCTGCCCGCCGACAAGTCCCGCCAGATCACGATCCCCGTGAGCATGTGGATCATCGACCACCCGAAGGGTCTGGTCGTGTTCGACACGGGTAACAACGTCGCGATCACCGAGAACTGCAAGGCCTACTGGGCCCCGGGCAACTGCGACTTCCTGAAGCCGAGCCAGAAGCGCGAAGACACGATCGACATGCAGCTGAAGAAGCTGGGCTACTCGGTCGACAAGGTGAAGGCTGTCGTGACGTCTCACACCCACCTGGACCACGGTGGCAACATCGAGATGTTCCCGAACGCGATCCACGTGATCCAGAAGAAGGAACTCTATCAAGGGTGGTGGCCCGAGAAGTTCCAGGGCCGTACGACCCCCGGCAGCTTCGTGATGGCCGACCTGGATAACGCCCGTGAGTTCAACTACCTTGAACTGGCTGGCGACTACGACCTGTTCGGCGACGGTACCCTGCAGATCCTGAGCACCCCGGGCCACACCCTGGGTCACCAGTCGATGAAGGTCAAGACCGGTTCCGGTCAGACGATCATCATCACGCAGGACGCCGTGTGGATGCAGGAAAACCTCGACGGATATCCCGCTGGCCTGAACTACAGCGTCAAGGACTACACCGATTCCGTGAACCGCCTGAAGATGATGCGTGACCTCGAGAACGCCGACCTCTTCATGGCCCACGATGGTGACCAGTTCAAGGCGAAGGGTGCCCGCTGGTACAAGTAATCGACCAGTAATTCTTCCGGTCGAAGAAGGCCCCCCGCGTGGGGGCCTTCTGTTTCTTGATTCTCCCTTCCGTTTCGAGCACCCGTGGTCCCAGCCATCGCGTTGGAGTCCGTCACCAAACGGTACGGCTCCCGAACCATCATTCATGACATCTCCTTCTCGGTAGAAAAAGGGGAGATCGTCGGTTTCCTCGGCCCGAACGGAGCCGGCAAGACCACCACCATGCGCATGATCGCGGGCTTCACGACGGCAACGTCCGGACGTGTGCGCATCGCGGGCTTCGACATGGCGACCGAGAATGCCGAGGCTGCCCGTCGTCTGGGCTACCTGCCGGAAACGCCCCCGCTGTACGACGTGCTGGACGTGACGAGCTACCTGCGCTTCGTGGCCTCGGTGAAGGGCGTGCCCAAGGCGCGCCTGTCGGCGGACCTCGATCGCGTGATCACCGCATGCCGCCTCGAGGCTGTCACGAAGCGCGAGATCTACAAGCTCTCGAAAGGCTATCGCCAGCGTGTCGGACTCGCGCAGGCACTCCTCGGCGAGCCGGATGTTCTGCTGCTGGACGAACCCACCGCGGGTCTCGACCCCGGTCAGATCCAGGAGACCCGCGAGGTCATCCGCAACTTCGGTCGTGACCATGCCGTGCTGCTCAGCACGCACATCCTTCCCGAAGTGACACTCATCTGCAGCCGCGTGGCCATCATCAACCAGGGCCACCTGCTGGCGATCGACACCCCCGAGGGGCTGCAGCGCGCTTCCGAACAGACCAGCCGCGTGACATTGCTCGCGACCGGCCCGGCGGACGCCCTGCGGGACGCCCTCTCGGCGCTGCCCGGCGTCCGTGAAGTGGGCATCACCCAGAGCGGGAACACAGGACAGCTCGCCATCGAATGCCGCACCGACGTGATCGACGGCATCGAAACCGAGATCGCACGCTGCGTCGCCACGCGCTGGTCCCTGCATCGTCTCCAGCGCGAAATGCCCACGCTGGAGAACATCTTCCTGCGCTACATCGAAGGAGGCCGGGCATGAACGGACTGCTCGCCGTCTACCGCAAGGAGATGCTCACGTACTTCCGCTCGCCCATCGCCTACTTCGTGGTGGCGGTGTACCTCATCGGCGCGGGCTACTTCTTCGCGTACAACGTGTTCCTCACCGGCACGGCCACCATGACCGAGACGTTCCGGAACATGAGCATCCTGCTGGTCACGCTGCTGCCGATGCTGTCGATGCGACTGTTCTCGGCGGAGTACAACGGCAAGACGATGGAACTGCTGATGACCCTGCCGCTGCGCTCGTGGGAGGTGGTGGTCGCGAAGTTCCTCGGCGCCTGCACGATTCTCGCGCTGATGACGCTGGGCACCATGATCGACCTGGTGCCGCTGTACCTCTACGGCGAACCGCAGACCTCCACCATCCTGGCGGGCTATCTCGGCTTCTACCTGCTGGGCATGGCATGCCTGGCCGTGGGACAGCTCTTCTCCGCCCTGACGCAGAACCAGATCGTCGCCGCGCTTCTCACGATCTGCGTGCTGCTCGGCTTCTGGTTCATCGGCCACCTGCAGGGGTTCCAGAATACGGAGGCGCTGCGCGGCCTGTTCGGCTATCTGTCCTTCGCGCTCCACTTCGCGGACTTCGTCCGCGGGCTCATCCGCAGCGAGGGTGTCGTGTTCTACCTGGTCGTCGTGGCGATCGCGTTGACGCTCAACGCCTCCTACCTGCAGTGGAAGCGCTGACATGGACCGTTCCTTCCGCTCCGGAATCCTGCTGTTCGTCGGCATCGCCGTCATCGCCGGCGCCCTTGCTCTTCGCGCAATCCTGATCGACCCCGGCGTCTGGACGTGGGCGGTGGCAGCCGTCGGTCTCGCGATGGTGGCTGCCGGCGCGGTGGCGCTTCGGGCCGACATCGGTTCGTTCCTCCAGAAGCGCCGCGGCGAGATTGCTCTCTATACGATCGGTGCCATCGGCGTGTACTGCGCCATTGCCGCGCTGTCGCTGCGCTTCCCCGCGCGGATCGACATGACCGAGGAGGGCATGTTCTCCCTGTCGCCGCAGACTGCCACGATGCTCGACCGGCTGGACAAGCCGGTGAAGATCACGTTCTTCCACGACCCGATGATGCGCGAGACCGTGGAACTGTACGAGCTGATGGCCGCGCGCACACCCAAGGTCACGGTCGAGTTCTTCGACCCCATGATCAACCCCGCCCAGGCCCGGCTGATGGGCGTGCAGTTCGCCGGCACGGCCGTGCTGCAGAGCGAAGGCCGCAAGGTCCAGATCAACAGCCCCAGCGAGACGGACATCGCCAACGGCATACTTCGCGTTTCGCGAGCTGCCACGCAAACCATTTGCTTCCTCGAGGGCCACGGCGAGCCGGACCCCTTCAGCCTGGAGTCGCACGATCACATGGAGGGGGAAGCCGGGCACTCCCACGGTCTCGGCGACAAGCTCGTGATCCACGAGCAGCACGGCATGGCGAAGGCACGCAATGCTCTCGAGGCGATGAACTACATCGTCGAGAAAGCGAGCCTCATGCGATCCGGTGCGACGCTCGACAAGTGCACTGTTCTGGTCGTCGCGGGTCCGAAGACGCCGCTGCTGGCACCCGAGATCGCGACGGTCCGCGCGTTCATCGAGAAGGGTGGCAACGGACTGTTCATGTTCGATCCTTTCGTGAAGACCGGCCTGGAGCCGCTCATGCGCTCTCTTGGCGTGGTAGTCGACGACAACATCGTCATCGACGACGCCAGCCACTTCTGGGCGGATCCGTCGGCGCCCGCCGTCGCCGAGTACAACCGGCACCAGATCACTCGTGACGTACCGCTGTCGTTCTTCCCCGGCGCCCGGTCGCTGTCGCCCACGGAGGAACGGGTGCCGCATGCCTCAGCCATGCCGCTCGCGAATTCCTCCAAGAGCAGCTACGGCGAGACGACGACCGACCGCGCCGAGTTCACCGAAGGCAAGGATACGTCCGGACCGCTCACCATCATGGCAATCGTCACCCGCCGCCCCGATGTGCAGGAACTCACCGCGGTCGAGAACGACAGGCCCAAGACCATCGACGAGCTGGCGGCCGAAGTCCAGAAACGCAAGGAAGACGCCAAGAAGGAAGGCGGCAAGGAACGCTCGCGGATCCTGATCGTCGGCGATTCCGACTTCGCGACCAACTCCTTCTTCAACGTCATGGGTAACGGCAAGCTGTTCCTCAATGCGATCAACTTCCTCGCCGCCCAGGAGAACCTCATCGGCGTCGAGCCGCGTTCCTTCGACACGCCCCGGGTCAACCTGACGAACCGCCAGATGAAGGGCACGTTCTTCCTGTCCGTGATCCTCATCCCGGCGATCCTCCTGCTGGCGGGCACGATCGCCTGGTGGAAGCAGCGGTGAGCACCTCCCGACGCAAGGGCATGCTCGCGGCCATCTGGGCCGTGCTGATCGCGCTCATCGCCGTCATCGTGCTGGTGGACCGCAAGGACGACCGGGAGGAACAGGCGCAGGCCGAGATCGCCAGCCGCGGTGAGGATCGCGAGCGCAACATCATCCCGATCCCCATCGAACAGGTGGGTGCCATCGAAGTGGCGCATGCGGGCACGCTGCACCGTTTCGAGCGCGACCCGGAAGGTGTCTGGTTCTACCACGGCATTCACGCCCCGGTGGAAGGCACCCATGGTCATCAGACCGATCCGGCACTCGCCGATCTCATTCGTACCAAGCTGCTGGGTCTCGCCCGGGGGCGCCGCGAGCGCGAGATTCCGCTGGACCCGAAGAGCAACGACTACGGCCTCACCACGCCGCAGACCCTCGTGCTGGTGTATCGCATCAAGGA